>JAPLLA010000065.1:5430-10631 GCA_026387795.1 Candidatus Saganbacteria bacterium
TAGATGGGCTTGTTGGTTTTGGCTATAGGCGTCCATGCTCGGGAGCGTTTGTAGATCACGATTTAACGACAGGATCCTTTCCACCCCTTTGCATAACAATTCCACTTCTAATTCCGGGTGTTTGCGATGGAAATAATTTATATTTAACCTGGATTCCCTTTGTCTGTTTAGGGGCTTTAAAGCATGCACTTGATGAAAGCCAATCGCATTCCGCTCAAAAACCAATTTTATTCCGGCTTTAGATAAACGATAACCCAATTCCAGGTCTTCATGTCCCCATCCTTTAAAATTCTCATCAAATTGACCTACAGCTTGAAAACCCTTTTTACTTATAGAAATGTTACAGCTATAAAATCCCAGCCACGGCCTCCAGTTTTTTTTGATGTTTTTTCTAAACAGGGGATTAAGCCAAATGCCGTCCCGCATATCCAAGCGGAGCGGAAATTGCTTAATTTTATGAAAATGGTTTTTTATGAAATGCTCTCCTAAAATAGGCAGGAGTATTGGGGGGAGTTCGAACCTGTATCCCATAACAGCACAAGCGTGGTTTTTGCAATGATGATTGTAATGTTCTTGGATTAGAAAAGGGTCCGCAATCATATCGCAGTCTAAAAACAGAAGAATTTTTCCTTTGGCATGTTTTGCCCCAAAATTTCTAATTTTTGAGGCATGAAAATGAGTAGAACTGCGTTTGTAGTGCAGGTATTTAATTTGAATAGTACATTTTTTTTGACACTCTTTGACGGTAGACGCTGTGCCGTCGTTTGAGGAGTCGTCTACAACAATTACTTCATAGGAGTCTTTTGGAAAAGACTGGAGATCCAAGGCTGTTAAACAGTTTTGCAGGGCAATCTTTCTATTGTGAGTGGGAATGATAACGCTGATTTGTATCATTATTATGTTTTTATAACATATTTGTATTTACGAGGCAACTTGAACAATCTGGGCAAAAAACAAATGCAAAACTTAACGCGTAAAATAAGTTGTGCTATAATGCCGAATACGTTTTGCATTTAGAGGAGAGTGATTGAAATGCACTTCGGAATTGAGCATATAAGAAAGACCGATCCGGATGTTGCGAATGCCCTAGACCTTGAAATCGAAAGACAGCGTAATAAGCTGGAGATGATTGCATCGGAAAACTTTACCAGCCGCGCAGTTATGGAAGCAGCGGGTTCTGTTCTTACCAATAAATATGCGGAAGGATATCCGGAAAAGCGCTATTACGGTGGCTGCGAATATGTTGATATCGTAGAAAAACTGGCAATAGAACGGGCAAAACAACTTTTTAAATGTGAACATGCAAATGTTCAGCCGCATTCCGGTTCCCAAGCCAACATGGCTGCTTACATGGCTTTTATTAAACCCGGAGACACAGTTCTTGGCTTGGATCTCTCGCATGGCGGACATCTTACTCACGGCAGCCCGGTCAATATTTCAGGCATGTATTTTCACTTTATTCCGTATGGTGTTAGGAAAGATACAGAATACATTGATTACGATAACTTGCATGCTTTGGCAAAAGAACATAAGCCAAAACTGATCGTCACTGGAGCAACTGCCTATCCTCGTATCATCGATTTTCCAAAATTCAGGGAGATTTGCGATGAAGTAGGGGCAGTTTTGATGGTTGATATTGCACATATTGCAGGACTGGTGGCTGCAGACTTACATCCATCACCAGTTCCATATTCACATGTGGTAACTACTACAACCCATAAAACACTCAGAGGCCCAAGGGGTGGTATGATCCTTTGTCCGGAAGCTTACGCAAAAGCAGTGGATAAAGCGATTTTCCCTGGTTCCCAAGGTGGTCCATTAATGCACATTATTGCTGCTAAGGCCGTGGCTTTAAAAGAGGCTTTAACACCGGAGTTTAAAAAATATCAGGAACAAGTCATTAAAAATGCCAAGTCTTTGGCAGAAGAACTGGTAAAAAAGGGGTTCCGCCTTGTTTCAGGAGGTACAGACAACCACTTGATGTTAGTAGACCTAAGGCCAAAAAAGTTGACCGGAAAATTAGCAGAAAAACTTCTGGATAAAGTTGGGATTACGGTTAATAAAAACACCATCCCGTTTGATCCTGAAAAACCTTTTGTTACTTCAGGCATAAGAGTAGGTGTACCTGCGCTCACAAGCAGGGGAATGAAAGAAGAAGAAATGAAATTAATTGCTGCTTTCTTTGACCGGGTGTTGTCTAACCCGGAAGACGAATCTGTACATCAAAAAGTAGCGGCAGAAATTAAAGCGCTGTGCGAAAACTTCCCTCTCTATAAGGACTAAAAATGATTCAATTGATCGGGGTAACTAAAACTTATCCAAACGGTGTAGGCGCGCTGTACGATATTAACCTGCATGTTGGGAAAGAAGAATTTATGTTTATTGTTGGGCCAAGCGGAGCAGGTAAAACCACCTTATTAAGAATGCTCTATAAAGAAGAGAGTCCTACTATGGGGGAAGTCATTGTAGACAGGGTAAAGGTTAACAATTTAACAGCAGAACAAGTCCCGTATTTAAGAAGAAATATCGGGGTAGTTTTTCAGGATTATAAATTACTCCCCAAACGTACGGTTTATGAAAATGTTGCTTTTGCCCTTCAGGTTACCGGGACTCCTCATTTCCAGGTTAGGCGCAGGGTAATGCAAGCCTTGGAACTGGTAGCATTGCTTAGAAAGGCGAATTCTTTTCCGGACGAGTTATCCGGAGGAGAAAAACAGCGCACTTGTATTGCACGTGCAATTGTAAACAATCCTCCGATTTTATTGGCAGATGAGCCTACTGGAAGCCTTGATCCAACTACTTCTTGGGATATTATTCAGCTTTTAGACAAGATCAACAAAAGAAATACTACTGTTTTGGTGGCAACCCATAACAAAAGCATTGTAGATGGTATGAAAAAAAGGGTAGTAGCACTTGAAGGTGGAAGAATGATAAGAGACCAGCAATTAGGGGCTTATAGCGGGGAGCGTTTATCTAATGCTTAGTACTCTCACGTTTTTTATTTCCGAGTCTTTTATCAGCTTAAGAAGAAACGGTCTCATGACCATGGTGGCAGTCGGTACTATTACGGTTTCTCTTTGTATTTTTGGTTTTTTTCTTCTTTCAATTATAAATATGAGTAACATTGTTTCCAACTTGGGGACCAAAGTAGACTTAGTTGCATATGCTTCCCAGCCCTTAACAGATACGGAAGCGGAAAATGTCCGGCTCCAAATTTCCCGGATCGACGGGGTAAAAGAAGCAAAATGGATTTCAAAAGACAAGGCATGGAAAGATTTTAAAGAAGAATTCAGCGACCGCTTGAAACTAGAAGAGATTGTAGACAGTAACCCTTTGCCGGATACTTTTTTTGTTAAAATGCTCAACCCTGAATTATCCGCCAAAGTCTCAAAGGAAATCGCCAGGATTTCTTTGATTGAAGAAGTGGGGTTTAATCCAAACTTAGTGGACAAAATTGAAACTTTGGTGGAGGCTTTTAGGATCGGGGGCCTCATGCTGGTGTTTTTACTCTCTTTGGCTACTTTGCTTATTGTTGTCAATACGATTCGCTTAACAGTTTTGGCTAGGGAAACCGAAATTGTTATCATGCGTTTAGTGGGAGCTACTCGTTCTTTTATCCGCTGGCCTTTTATTATTGAAGGGATAATTCTGGGGATGTTGGGCAGTGGCATTTCCATTGTAATCATTAAGTTTACTTATGAAGCAATTATCGTCCGCCTCCAAAACGCACTTCCTTTTGTCACCTTATTTACCAATCACTTTTGGATCGGGTGTGTTTATTTTTTGGTTGCAATCGTAGGCGTGTTACTCGGTATGCTTGGCGGGTATATTTCAGTTAATAAACAATTAAAGGAGGAAAACTAATGTTTAAATTTTTCAGGAAAAATATGAAATGGATCTTGATTGTGGTAACGGTTATATTTGCGGCTTCGGTTTTTTACGGTCTTGGGTACCAGGCGTTACAAGGTAAGGGAGAACAGGGAGGAAAAGTGGAGGGTTTGGCCAAGGTAAACGGAATGCCCATCAGCGCATTGCGTTTTAACCAGAATATCAATATTCTTTTGTCGGGTAAAGATATGCCCACTCTGCCCCAAGATTTATTAAACCTCCAATCATTGGCTTTGGACCAAACTATCGATTATACCCTGGTTTTAAATGAAGCTAAAAAGAAAGAAAGGGTGAGCGGCGAAGAGGTGAATATGTCTATACAGGGAATGATGAAAGCCCAGGGGATAAAAGACGAAACAGAGCTTAAGTCAATATTAAAAAAGAATGGGTTGGATTATGGTCAATTTAAAGATATGATCAAAGATGATATTTTAGTCCAAAAGCTTTCTATGAGCTTACGCAATGTTACTTTAACCCCCAATGACTTAAGAGAAGTACAAGTGCAGCATATTTTAATCATGCCTAAGCCGTTTTTGATTACTGGAGAGTCAAATCCAAAAAAGAAAGAAGCTAAAGCTTGGGAACAAGCCAAAAAGACCTCCGAAGGACTTTTGGCCAGGATCCGAAAAGGGGAAGACTTTGGTGCTTTGGCAAAAGAGTTTTCAGATGATCCCGGATCCAAGTCAAAAGGCGGCGACTTGGGATATTTTGCTGGGGGAAAGATGGTCCCTGAATTTGAAACTGCGGCTTTTAACCTGAAAATAGGGGAAGTAAGCGGACTAGTAAAAACCGAATATGGCTATCACATTTTAAAGCTTGAAAATACCCGTTTAAGAAAAGTAGATACCAAAGGCGGCAAGCTTGAAGATGTTCTTTTGGCGGAAAAAAGAGAAAGGGCTTTCCGGGATTGGTTTACCCCAATTAAACAAAAAGCAAAAATAGAAATACAAAGCCCCTTGTTAAAAGCAAATAACTTAAGGTTGCAAGGAAAAGTACAGGAATCCATGGCAGAGTTTATGAATGCGGCAAGGTTAGAGCCCACTAATCCTTATCCATATATTATGATCGGAGATACTTACGAAATCTTGGGTGATTTAAGCCAAGCGATTAGCGAATACCTAAGAGCAATCGAAATTGCACCAGGGAATGTTTATGGATATCTTTGTTTAGGTAAGGCGTATTCTAAATTAGGTGACCAAGCAAAAGCATCTGCAAGTTTTGAGAAGGCTTCTTTAATTGCAGGAGGAGACCAGGATGCGCACAAGGCACTGGCCAAAGCGTTTAAGTCTTTGGGTTTTCCTGCACAAGCAGCC
>JAPLLA010000013.1 GCA_026387795.1 Candidatus Saganbacteria bacterium
GAAGTTATTGTCCGGATCTGCATTGGCTACTGTGGTCCAGTTTACATCTGCTGTTTTCTTCCACTGCAGATTGTATGCCACTGCTCCTTCTGCCTGGTTCCATCCAACTACTAAGTATGTTATCCCTTTGTTTGTAATATCAACATTAGTCGGTACTGCTACTGCTTTGGTTGTTGCACTGGCTGGATCACTGTATCCGCTAGTACCAGTTGCTGCCGCTGCTTCCACTTTTACACTGTAGAGAGTAGACGGATCCAAGCCTTTGAACGTATAGAACGCATCCGTGGTATTGACTGTGGTCAACACTAATCCACCCTTGCTAATCTGCACGTTATAACTGGCTGCTCCTTCTGCACCTTCCCAAGTTGGTGTCATCCAGGTAATCCCGATGTTTGCACCTGAGATGGTTAAGCCTTTTGGCTTTGCTACTGCTAAAGTAGTATCTGTTGCTGGCAAGGTGTAGCCGCTAGTACCGTTGTTCCCATCTACTGCTTCTACTCTCACATCATAGCTGGTTAATGGATCCAATCCTTTGAATGTGTAGAACGTATCTGCTGTAGTTACAGTTGTTACCCAGTTCTGATCTGCACTCTTCTTTATCTGTACGTTGTACTTTACCGCTCCTGCTGCTGCGTCCCATGCTCCGGTCAACCATGTAATCCCTTTTGCATTTATGCTCAGGTTAATCGGTTTTTCTATTGTACCTGTAGTATCACTGACTGGTGCCGTATACCCGCTCACCAGGTTGTTAACGTCTACTGATTCTACTTGCACCTCATATTGTGTAGAAGGCAATAACCCTTGCATTGTATAGAATGTATCTACTGTGCTAACTGTGGTCCAGTTCTGATCTCCTGTTTTCCTGTACTGTACATTGTATTTTACTGCTCCTTCACCTGCGTTCCATGCTCCGGTTAACCAGGTGGTTCCTTTTGCATTGATCACAAGATTGGAAGGTTTAGCTACTGCTTTAGTAGTAAATGCTACTGCTGCACTGTATGCACTGCTGGTCTTTCCAGTTCTGTCTGCTCTTACCTTTACATAGTATTGTGTTTCTGGATTAAGGCTGCTTAATTTAGCTAATGCTTCAGTTGTTGTTGCTGTTCCGATATTATCTGCTGCTGCGTTTGTACCATAGCTAACCGTATACCCGGTTGCTCCGGCTACACTCCACCATGAAGGTATTGCCCAGGTTGAAGAGATTGACCTTGGTTGTAAACGCTACTGCTGCACTGTATGCACTGCTCGTCTTTCCGGTCTTATCTGCTCTAACTTTCACATAATACTGTGTCTCTGGATTAAGATTGATTAGTTTAATTAACGCTTCTGTAGTTGGTAATGTACCAAGGTTTGTTGCTGCTGCATCTGTTCCGTAACTAACCGTATACCCCGTTGCTCCGGCTACACTCCACCATGAAGGTATTGCCCAGGTTGAAGAGATCGCATCTACGTTAACCACCAAGTTTGTTGGTACTTCTATGACCTTGGTTGTAAACGCTACTGCTGCACTGTATGCACTGCTCGGGTATCCTGTACTATCTGCCTTTACTTTTACATAGTACTGTGTTTCCGGATTAAGATTGATTAACCTAGCCAATGTCTCTACAGTTGTTGCTGTACCAATATTATCTGCTGCTGCATTGGTACCATAGCTCACTGTATACCCAGTTGCCCCTTCTACACTCCACCAACTCGGCACTGCCCAAGTTGATCCAATCGCATCTACTGCTACTGTCAAATGGGTTGGAACATCCGGCATATCTTTCGTTGTAAACGGCACTTGTGGCGAAGACGTACCTCCGATTGCTCCTCCTACTTTTGCAGTTACCACTGCTTTATAGTCTGTATTCCCGGTTAAACCAGTTACTCTTAACCATGTAAACGGTTTCCCTGTAATAGGATCTGCTCCAGAGGTTGGCACTGTGGTTACTACTGTTGTTCCATTCACTGCATAGATCGTTACTAAGTAGTTATCTGCCCCTTCTGCTGCTTCCCAACTTGCCATTGCACTCTTCATGTTAATATCAAATATTGTTAACCCTTTAGGCGCTAACGGTGTTGCTAAGGTTGTAAACGACACCTGCGGTATTGACGTACCTCCTGCACTTGCATAGTAGTATGCAGTTACATCTGCCTTGTAGGTTGTATTTGCACTTAATACTGACGGTATCTTTAACCAAGTAAATTCTTTCCCTGTTCCATCTGCTCCAGTTGTTGTTACTGTTGTTACTAGTGTAGTACCATTTGATAAATAGACTTTTACCTGATATCCCGTTGCTCCTTCTGCACTCTCCCAACTTGCCATTGCACTCTTCATAATTCTTCGGCGCCAACGGCGTTGAACGTGTAGTAAACGGCACTTGCGGTGTTGAGGTCCCGCCTACTGTTGCTCCTACCTTTGCAGTTACTACTGCTTTGTAGGTTGTATTTACACTTAATACTGATGGTATCTTTAACCAGGTAAAAGGTTTCCCTGTACCATCTGCTCCAGATGTCGGTACACTTGTTATTACCGTGTTCCCATCATTTGCAAAGATTGTTACCAGGTAGTTATCCGCTCCCTCTGCTGCTTCCCAACTTGCCAGCCATTGCACTCTTCATGTTTATATCAAAGATCGTTAAATTCTTCGGCGCCAACGGCGTTGAACGTGTAGTAAACGACACTTGCGGTGTTGAGGTCCCACCTGAGACCCCTCCTACCTTTGCAGTTACTACTGCTTTGTAGGTTGTATTTGCACTTAATACTGATGGTATCTTTAACCAGGTAAACGGCTTTCCTGTACCATCTGCTCCTGAGGTAGTTACTGTTGTCTTTAAGGTTACTCCATCGTTTTCATAAATCGTTACCAGGTAGTTATCAGCACCTTCTGCTGCTTCCCAACTTACCATTGCACTCTTCATATTAATATCAAAGATCGTGAGTCCCTTTGGCGCCAATGGTGCATTTAATGTAGTGAAAGAGGCTTTTTCCGACACCACCGTATTAATTCCACTAAGGGATGCAGATACTTCTGCTTTGTAGGTTGTATTTGCACTTAATACTGACGGTATCTTTAACCAGGTAAATGGTTTACCGCTAATAGAATCTACTCCTGAGGTTGGCACAGTAGTTATAAGAGTTACTCCGTCATTCGCATATACTTTTACCTCATAACCGGATGCACCCTGCACTGCTTCCCAGCTTACCATTGCACTCTTCATATTTATATCAAAAACAGTGGGTACTAATAGATCAGTCCTAAAATCATATGGAGTTGCCAAAACTTCCCCTGCTGTCCAATTAGTAGGCGTTACCCCTGTTTTCTTAGCTCTTACTCGCAAATAATATCCCGATCCAGGCACTAAGCCTGTTAACGAATATACGGTTTCCGCTGTAGGTGCTGGAGTTATCGGCAGCCAATCGGTATTATTGATACTATATTGAAGATCATAGGTAATATTATAAGCCTTATCATTGCCAGATGAAGCTTCCCAAGTGACTACTGCCCAAGTTGGCCCAATATTGCTGTCACCGCTCACCATTACTTTTTTGGGCGCAGGCAGTATGGTCATAAAGTGATACGGGGTAGACAATATTTGGCCATTTTCCCAAGCAGTGCTGGTCCCTTCTTTTGTTGCTCTTACATGCACATAATATCCGGTTGCAGGCGCAAGACCCTGTAAAGTAAAAACTGATTCCGTTGTAGAATATATTATTGGTGAGGGGAAAGTGTTACTTGTATTAACTTGCACCTGATAGCTGATCCCAAAAACTTTGTCTTTAGTAGACGATCCTTCCCATGTTACGACTGCCCAACTCCCGCCAATATTCTGTACGCCGCTTACCATTACATTTTTAGGTTTTGGCAATACGGTTTGAAAACTAGCTGGTGGCGCTAATACTTCTGCGGTTGTCCAGGTTGGGTTCTTTGTAGTCCCCTTCTTTGCTCTTATCCTTACATAGTATTTTTTTAATGGCTCTAGATCCTTTAATCTATATAAAGTCTCCCCCGTAGTAACTCCATTCACCGAAGGGATCCAAGTTGCATTATCTAAACAATATTGAACTTCGTAACTAATTCCATAAGCCTTATCATTGTCGGATGTTCCTTCCCAGGTTACGATTGCCCATTCACCGCCAATGTTTTGTGTCCCATTCACTATTACATGCTTTGGATAACCCAAAGTAGTTTTAAAATCATATGGACTAGCCAAAGTTAGACCTGATGTCCAAGCCGTGTTTGTACCCTGATATTTTGCCCTTACCCGAACATAATATCCGGTCAAAGGAGCAAGCCCCTGCAGAGAATAGACTGTTTCTATAGTAGTTGCCGGGGTTACAGGCTTCCAAGCATTGGCATCAGCTTCATTGGTGCTGTATTGCACTTCATAGGTTATGCCAAGGCCATGATCGTTACCGGAAACTGCTTCCCAAGTTACCACTGCCCAGTTAGGACCAATATTATTAACACCGCTTACCATGACATTGTTCGGCGCAACTATAGACGCATTAAAAGTTAAAGAGTTGCTGATTTTTGAATTGCTCATTACAGCAATCTGGTAGGTACCCGGAGCAACATATGAAGGAAGCGTAAATGTTATTTGCGTAGCATTCCAAGAAATAACTTCTGCTGTAATACCATAAGTACCAGAACTATTATAAATAAAAATAGTTTCTTTGGTTGGCTGTCCAGAATTCGTCCCCAAATTGCTGCCCGCAATCGTCACCACTGTTCCGCCAAGAGCGGGATTGGGAAGCACAGAGGTAATGACTGGTCCTCCTGCGGAAGGCGTAGCAGAAGATTCATCTGGATGTCCGCTGCGCTTTTCTGTAGCACCGCTACCGCTGCAAGCAATTACAAGATAAGCATAAGCAGTCCCGTTGGCAAGATGGTCGGTATCAACATAAGAAGTCGTGTTGGGATCAGTAATAACAGAAATTAATTTGTAAACATAATTATTATTAATGATCGCGCCAGTTGTATCAGTATATGGCCTCCTATAAACCTTGTATTTAGGAGTCGCTTCTTGTGTAAGCTGCGGGACTTTTTTCCATCCCACAAAAGCCTTCTGGTCACCTGGAATGGCCCAACATTGTTCCGGCCCAGGAAGATATTTTGCGCTAGAAAGAGCAAGTGGCGCAGCTAAGGTATTGAGTTTATTGGGGCTGGTGGTCCCAACTGTACCGGTAATATTGTTTGCTTCTTTAAAAGTGGAATTTTTGCTGGAGTTAATCCACACTTTATAAGGATCTGAACTTGTCGGCTGCTTGCTTAGCGCCGGCATTTTCATTTGGTCGCTTTCTGTCCTGGTAATACCAAAATTTGCAGCACTAAACCAACCTTGGTCCGGATTGGGAACACTGTTGTTGTAGCTGTCTTCAGTCCAAATTGCGCCGTCTTCTTCTCCACTAAAAGTAATATAGTTGGGAATATAACCAGTAAACTGAACCTCATTGGAGGCAGGCATGTTGTTGTTGCTATAGCGCACATAAACCCAATCCTGAACAGCAAAAGCTGGAAGAGCAAAAGCGCACACCAAAAATAACCCCAAAGTTATCCCGGCCAACTTCCCTTTCTTCTTTTTTAATTCTCCCCAACCCATTTTTAATTTGATCATCTTTTACTCCTCCAACTTAGAAAATTAAGGTCTTGGTCGCTGCTACATTTCCGGTAGGTGTAATCTTAACAATATACGGCCTACCTATTTCTAAAGACATGTCTTCTTCCATGGTCTTCCAAATACCGGCATCTTTATAAAGAGTACTGCTGGTATAAGTTTTGTCTATATTGTTAAAACGTTGAATCTCAATTAATTCAGGAGCAGAACCCCAAGCTGTTTCAATAATTGCCCCCAATTTTGAGGCTTTATCTAAGTCTGGACGGTAAACTGGCAGCGACATCCAAGAAGAATTTCCCTTGGATGAATCGTAAACCAGAGGAAAACTTACTTGTCCTGCTGAAGGAGCCTGGCCAGAAATCTGCCAAATAAAATTACCAAATTTTCCAGGTCCGGCAATATCTGTTTCAACTTTTAGCATCTCTCCTGTTTCAACATTAAAATCACCGGCATCCATTGTTTCCCAACTAGAAGATCCTGAATCATAGTACAAAGTAACCTGACTGCCGCCTTCCATTTGTAAAACCGTATCAAATTTTTTCACAGCAATAATATCGTCAGCACTCAAGGCTTGAGTAGAAGTATATTGTTCCGAAATACGCATCGCAATCTTTTGCAGGGAATTTATGCTCGAACCAATAAACGGCACTGATACCCAGTTTTCGTTTCCAGCCGGGATATCATAAATTTGATGTGTGGTGTTTCCAGGAGCACCGCTGCCCACGGTTATATTATCCAAATAATGAAAATCAGAGGAACTGGTTGTTCCCTTATAAATCACATTGTAACCTTTGATAATACGATTACTGTTTTCAAAAGAGACCGCAGGATCAACATTCCCATTTGTATCAATAACCTTTTTAAACGAGGAAAGAGGAATCACCTGCTTTTTAAACTGGCTTCCTGTGTTCATCAGTTTTTGCGCAGGTGCAGCATAAGACTGGCCGTTTGCAGTTCCATCGTCCACAATCAACTCAAAATGATATTCGTTTTGCGAAGAGTCTGCGCTATTAATGCTATATTGCAAATAAGTATATTCTGCGGGGATTTCCATGGCATCAAAGTATCCACCCCAACCCCCATAATCCCCAACATGAGAATAGTTCACTTTCATTGCTTTGCTGCCGCTTTCCCCTTCCCCTGCCAAAGGACCAATAAGATTTACTCCGGTTCCAAAAGCTAAGCCGTTGTTATACCCAGCAGGCCAAGGAATTCTGGTCCCCTCATAATCATCGATAATCCCGTCAAAAGCTCCGGTAGTAAACGGGCTGTTGATTGCAGAAGCATAAGTACTGTGTTGAGGTATAAAAGTATCAGCTAAAGGACTAGTCCTGTCTGCCCTAACAAACAGCGCATAAGTGGTATTTGGTTTTAAAGCTGTTTGCTCTGCAGTAGGGATCTTGGTCCAAGTTATATTTTCTCCACCCTCAACTGTAACTAAATTGGTCTTAAGCTGATTATTCTCCGACCACAGATATAAAACCGTGTATCCGGTTGCCCCGCCTTCTGCTTCCCACGAAACCCAAGCAGAAGTTGCCCCAATATTATAAACAATTATTCCTTTGGGAAAAGCTAAAACCGTACCTGTGGTAAAAGAGACTCGAGGTGAAGGATCACTAACTTGCTGATATGGACTAACTTCCCTAAGAGCTGTAACTTTTGCAGTATAGGTTGAACCAGGCAACAAGCCCTTTACATTTGCCCAAGTGATTTCCTGTCCTTCGGCATTTGCACCGGATACTGTTTCCTGGGTAATGGGCGAATAGGTCCCTCCATGCAAAGGTTTTTCTATTTCAACCAAATAACCGGTTGCTCCACCCACAGCCTCCCACGTAACTTGTGCACTAGTCATTTTAATTTTAGAAACCACAACCCCCTCTGGAGTACCCAACTTAGTGCTGGTATTAAATACCACACCATTGGAAGCTTCGCTGGTTTGGGGAGAAGAAAGACCCTGCATACGCATGGCTCTTACATCTGCATTGTATTTATTCCCTGGGGTCAACCCTTTAATAGTTGCCCAAGTAGCCGGATTTCCTGCCTCATCCTTTTCTATAACCACTTCCTTTGTTATAGGAGTAGTACCCCACATCCCTCCTCCATAAGGCAAAGTAAGCCAAGGATATACTTCTACCAGGTAGTTTGTGGCCCCATCCACTGCCCACCAAGTAGCAAGTGCAGTTGTCATAGTTACATCCGAAATAATTAAATTTTCAGGTGTAGTTAATGTAGTAGTGGTGGTAAAAGGGGTCACAGGTGAACTATATGCACTAGACACACCATCTTTAACTGCTTTTACTTTAGCCTTATAAGTAGTCCCAGGATTTAAGCCTGTAATTTTGGCATCGGTATTATCCCAAAAACCAGTAACCGGATGACCAAAAGGAAATCCATCTACCCATTTTGTTCCATACGTTTTTGCCAAAACCTCAACTGTCCCACCATTATCCGCAGCTGCATTGGTACCATAACTAACTACATAAGTATCCCCACCCCCCAAAAGACTCCCTTGCATCTCATCCACTGCCCACCAAGTAGCAACTGCAGTAGTCATACCAGGAGTTACTACAAGCTTTCTAGGAACATCCGGCACATTGCTCCTGGTAAAAGGACCGGTGTAAGCATAGGGGCCAAAATTGCCGTTTTGAAAAACTCCCGGTGTTTCCGGTGTACCCATGTCTGTCCCGTCATATGCCTTTATCCTAATATAGTAAGACTTACTGTTTTGAAAAGTATGGTAAACAGTAGTATTTAAGCTAGATGTAGCATAAGTAGTAGTGACAAATGTAATCGGCTGCCAAGCATTGGAAGAAACTGCATCTGCTGTAATATATTCTATAATGTATGTAAGGTTTGTAGTATCCGGATCTGTTGCCTTGTTCCACGCTATAACAGGATCCGTATTTAAAGTCTGGCCTGTCACAGGACTGGTAATTGTAGGTGCACTTGGGGGAGTATTGTAAAAAGGATAACCACTATCCCATTGCGGATGAGTAGGATCGCTTGGATTGTTTTTTATCAGCTTGCGGTAATCTCCCCCATTGCTGTATGCCTGCCAAATGTCCTCACCACCCTGGGTTATAAGCATGGAATCTTTGGAAGTAGCAGGAACTCCGGAAGCTACCCATTTGCTGGTTATGGCACTAGGATTTGCGACTGCGTAGGCATAGAGAAAAAGTTTGCTTTGGCCTGTTGCCAGAGAATTGGAAGGATCCCAATGTGTAAGGTAAATAAACGCACCGTTTGGCCCCAAGGTCATGCCGTCAAAAGCGTTGTTTGGGTCATTGGAATGCGCATCCATGGTTGCCCAAGGAATAAGCTTGAAATCATTATAAACACTAAGGTCATAAGCCAGGGTCATACTGTCATTTTTAGTATCAAAAACCCTGCTGTCATTGTAAGGAGCAACTGTTTGATTAACCTTTACAAACAAGTATGTAACACTTTCATATTTAGTACCAACCAGTTTGGAAGCATCCGCACAAATTAAGTAAGTAGCAGATGGACAATTGGAAATAGTCGTAACATAAACCGGATTACTTGGGCTTTCTATGTTATATACAAAAACCTTGTGATTAGTGCGGCTGGAGACATAAAGCCTGGAACCATCCGGTTTAATTGCCACGCCATATAAACCAGTGTTAGGAGCGGTAATACTGCTCACTGCACCATCACCCACTCTTATAATGTATATCTTCCCCGAGTTTTCTTCTACTGCGTAAAGAGTATTTCCATCTTTAGAAACCACAATACCGTTAATTACTGCTCCTGCATTAGTCGCTACAATAAAATCACCTGTAATGCTTGTATTGGCAGTTGCATTGTACCGTTTAATCCTAATGTCGCTTGCAGTATTAACTGCAACATATAATTTACTGCCATCCGGAGACATGGCCATGCCCCTGGGTACGCCACTCAAAGCAAACTCTGTAACAGGAAAATAAGTGGAAGTACTAATCACTCTCACCCTGTTATTAAGCTGGTCAGGAATATAATAGTAAGAACCACCCGGCTTCATAACAGAATTAGCGGGCGAAAGATTGCTCGGCAGATCAGCAAAAGCTATACCTGCAAAAGCAAGAAACAATAAAAATAGGAATAAAAATCCTATCCTTTTCTTCATTGGCTACCCCCTGTTACTAATTTCCATTCACTGGTAAACCCATAAACCTCATTGCTAGTAGCTCCACCCTCTATCACGGCATCCGGAGCATAAAAAGCTGTTAACTGGGCAGAAAAAGTCAAGGAGAGATCTACCAGATTTGTAAGATCTAAGGTAATCTGTCCTGATATAGGATCAACAATAAGGTCTCTTACTTCTACGTTTTTAGAGCCATATTGGTCCGATCTTCCTCCACCATTAGGAACAAAAACAATTGTTTTGTCCCCTACTTGAACAGAAAACTCCACTACACGCATTTGGACTTGTTTATCACTCACTGTTGGTTGTCCAACCACAGGAGCAAAAAGTTCATCATTGCCATCAACATATTCCATCTTTCCATCATCACCCTTAAAGAAACGGAACTTGCCGTCTGCTCCTTTTTCCACCAAAGCAAACATCATTGATTGTTCCCAAGGAGTATCGCCTGCAAAAATATTTTGAACCCACACCTTTGCATCAGCTACTTCTTTGGTAAGAGTCCCGTCTTCTTTCCTGTATTGGTTCGTTTCAGGGTCTACCCAAAGGTACCCTCCCAAAGAATCTCTAGGGTCCTTTACCCCGTAAATAGTTTGTCCATCCTTTTTAACACTTGACCAAATTTGTTCCGGACTTCCGTCAAAAGGTGCGCCGGAAAACAAGCGGCTGGATAATCCAACGTAGCCAAATCCTCCGGTATCTGACAATCCAATTCTCTTTTTAACATCGCGGTAATCTTCAAAAACCGGTTTCCCTGTCTCTTCTACTACAGCAGCAAAACCTTTTACTTGTGCGGTTGGCTGCAAAACAGTTAAAAGAAGCCGGCCTTCTCCAACCGGTATCTCACTCATTGCCACGGATTCTTGTATAGTATTATCTGATAAATTTGAGGTCCCTGCTTTCATATATATTCCGCCGCTTTCACCGCAACCTTGTAAAACGGTAGCCAATGTTCCTCCACCCATTGCAAGCCCAACACCTAAAGCAGCTCTTCCAACTACAGCAAAAAATGCCCTACGACCTGGATCAAAAACAGGCTTTGGAGCCGCAGGTTTTCTTCCTAAAATTCTATCTACTAATGTCATAAAATTCCTCCTAGATCCTCTTTGGGATTCCACGGCAAAAGGCATTCTTTGCCCTATGCCGGTTCTATCTATTTATCGCATGTTTCTTGCAAAAATTTCACTTTTTCAAACATTTCTTTGGGGTTTTAAGTTTACCCCTTTTAACGCCCGCGCAAAATACATTATATTATATGGGGCCATTCTGTGCAAGTGCTAGATTTACTAAGACTTTGTCTGCCTAGATACTTATCGTACGGTTTTTGGGGGATTTCAGTTTAGGAAAATTATTTTAAAATCCCTTTATTTTAAAAATAAAAATTATGATATAATATGCCCCAATATGCCTCAAACTATCTCTCAAAAAATATTAGCAAGCCATGCCGGCAAAAAAGAATTAACACCCGGGGAGCTGATCTATGCAAACATAGATTTCTGCCTGGGCAATGATATTACCGCGCCTCCTGCAATCAAAGAGTTTGAAAAGCATGGTGCCACCAAGGTTTTTGATCCGGAAAAAATAGTGTTGGTACCCGACCATTTTACGCCCGAGAAAGACCACAAGTCCGCACAACAAGTTGCCATGATGCGGCAATTTGCAAAAAAACATAACTTAAAATACTTTTTTGAAATCGGATGCATGGGAGTAGAACACGCACTCCTTCCTGAAATGGGATTGGTTAAACCGGGCATGCTCATCATTGGTGCAGATTCACACACTTGCACTTACGGCGCGCTCGGTGCTTTTTCAACTGGCGTTGGTTCCACGGACCTGGCTGCAGCTATGGCCACAGGAGAAGTCTGGTTAAAAGTTCCTGAAAGCATGAAATTTGTTTTCAAAGGAAAACTAAACAAATGGGTAGAAGGAAAAGATCTGATTCTTTACACCATTGGACACATTGGAGTGGATGGCGCTAGATACAAAAGCATGGAATTTACCGGGCCTGCAATCTCTGAACTTTCAATTGAGGGAAGATTAACCATGGCAAACATGGCCATTGAAGCAGGTGGCAAAAACGGCATCTTTGATCCGGACGAAAAAACACTCGCCTACTTAAAAAATAAAATAACCAATATTAATTGGTCGTTGGAAATTGAAAATTGGAAATTACTAAAATCTGATGCTGATGCGGTTTACAGTGATATTTACGAATTCGACTGCAAGGACATTGAGCCACAAGTATCGTTCCCTCACCTGCCCAGCAATACCAAACCGATCAGTAAAGTTGGAAACATAAAAATTGACCAGTCTGTTATCGGTTCTTGCACCAACGGACGGATCGAAGATTTAAGAGTGGCAGCAAAAATCTTAAAAGGAAAAAAAGCTGCACACGGAGTGCGCTTGATCGTTATTCCTGCTACGCAAAAGATTTATCTGCAAGCAATCAAAGAAGGCCTGGCAGATATCTTTATGGAAGCAAATGCTATGTTTGAAACTCCTTCTTGCGGACCATGCCTCGGAGGACACATGGGCATCCTTGGAGAAGGCGAAAGATCGATTGCAACCACCAACCGTAATTTTATCGGAAGAATGGGACATCCAAAGTCTGAAGTTTATCTTTCAAATGTCGCGATTGCTGCTGCAAGTGCAGTGCTGGGAAGAATCGGCAGTCCGGAAGAACTGTAAAAAGCGGCTAAGCTTTTTTGTGCCACATGATATCCACAACATATAGTTGTTTTCCCTGGTCACCGCTTGTCCTTCTAATATAAACCCTAAAAGACAATGGATTTGCATCTTCTGCTTGCATCTGGGCAAATTTCTTTGCTACTTCATCCTGCAAAACCATCCTTACTTGTTCCGTAAAATGATCCCTGGCAGCAAACTCTTCCAAAGTTGCATTGGGATAAGATTGAACCAAAGAAGTACGGGTTGGATATACTAACCCACCTAAGCTCCTTAAATGAACTAAAATACAATCCAAGGGAGAACATTTGAGTTTTGCTAAAGCGTCTAAAAGTTGCGGCAGATTAGACACAAAGCGATCGGTTATAACCAAACCGCGATTAATAGCCACTACCTGTTTAGGATCCCGAGGAAAAGCCAATATATTCTGGATTGGATAAGGCAAAAAACCGGTTACAATCGGCCGGTCATCGTACTGCAATTCATAAGCCAAAGAAACAACTGTATCGCGTTCATAATGATTGGTCCTTTCATATGTTTTTGTTAAATCAACCACCGAACGCTGTTCCACTTTTGTAGAAAGAGCAGCCAAATCACGGGCCAAGTCAGCAGCAGGCACATGCTCCACTACATAAGGAACGCTCTTTGCGCCTGAAGCTAAAAACTTTTGCATCTTTGCCCCATCCCTATTCAAAACAACAGCTCTTCTTTGCGTCAACACCTGTACTGCCCATTCAAAAAGACCTGCTTTTTTAAAAGCCTCTGTTGCTCTATCCCCAGAAATGAGTTCTTCCAAAGAAACAAACCCTTCGTTTACTTTTCTGGTGAGGTTTTCCAGTGCTTGGGGATGATTAGGATTCTCTGTTAGCATTTTCAGTAAAAAAGCATAAGAAAGATAACGATTATCAAAATCCCTGGACCTAAAAAACTCCTTTACTTCCCCTCTCCTTAGCCCTTCCAAACAAGTTCTAAATCCCATTTTCAATCACCCCTTTGTCTCTCCTTAAATCTTTCGTCATCTTTTACCAGAAATTTCACCCCTGAATAAAAATCTCTGGTATTCCCCATAAACTCTCAAAACCCAAATTCCTTACTTCGTGCCCTAAATCATAAAGTGAAGTACCCCCACCAGTAGAAACATATAATCCAGGAATTGTTATTCTCGTCTGTTCGGTCAATCCCAAAGCTGCTTTAACCATGGGAGCAGTTTCTCCCCCACTTAAAAACAAACGTTTTAGCGGATTGCCAGGATCAAGCAGCTGAGCATATAATCTTTGTACTAATTTAAAACTGTTTTGACAGCTTGGATCTTCAATTTTCCCAAAAGCCCCGTTCCAAAAAACAATTGAAACCTTATCCATCAAACCAGATACTCTTTCCAAGGTCTCTTCCGACACATCCGCTTGACTATCGTCTTTAGAATCCTGAAAAGAAACCTGTACTCCTTGTGAGCTTAATGTTTCATTGAAAAAAGAAGACTGCCTGGCATATTATGCTAATCCACCTCCAATAAAGACTACATCCCCTTTTCTTAAATTAGCACACAACCTTTCAATCAATTGAAGCTTATCCGGTTTAATACCACCAAACATACAAAGCATTGGCCCGCGTTCTTCCCCATTGATTAACTGATAAAAACCTCGATGCTCTTCTATTTCACGTTCTAGCCAAAACCCTCCTACGGACGGCATATATAATGGTAAGGTAGTTACACTGGTATTATCACGATGACTAATAGGATATCCATCCAAAACATACACATCACCAAGCATAGACAAAAAAGTAGCAAAAGGATGCCTACTCGACCAACTAGAACTGGTTTCTGCAACATCAAACCTTAGATTATCCATCAATACCAAATCCGCTGTTTCAGACAAAGCAGCTGCAGCTTCAACTGCTCCAGGATAAACAACCGAAGCCATATGCTCATCATGACAAAAAGCATCTACTCTTTGGATATTAACGCCCGGAAGCACTGTGCTCACTGCTTCAACCAGAGAATCATTCGCATGCTGCTGGTCAAAGCCCTCAGGCCTACCGCGGTGAGCTAAAACCACTAACTTCCCTCCCCGTTCAAGAATATAACGCTGCGTTTCCAATGAAGCATTTAAACGAATATCATCCGCATAAGGCTTGTGAACGTCATTATAATCAACCCGGACCACAAAAGTTTTTCCTCTAACAAAAGCCTCTGGCAAGTTTGATGCAGATCGTTTATTTTGTCCTTTTAATTGGGAAAGCAATTCCACTGCTTCCTTTGGACTAGCTACCCTATCCAATGCAGATGCGAATGTCTGATAATTTTGCAAAATAGCATCCCGAAAATGCGAGGGGAAAGATAGAATAAACATAGGGATTCCATCTTCTATTGTAGGTGCACCCATACGAAGCAAAGCATTAACCATAAAACCCGCTCTATTAACCAAAGGAAGATCTAACTGGAGCGCATGAAAAGAAAAGTAGAAGATTTTACAGGCCTGCTGAACATCTTTAAGAGAAAAACTTTCTGGTTTTTCCAAAAAAGGATGAAGAGCATATAAAACATCTGTCCAAGCCTTGCGCAAAGACCAGCGCCTTTCCAGCTTTTCAGAGACTGCTCTAGATAAATTGGGCCCTTTTAAAAAAGTTGCATCTACAGACACTAGCCACCTCTTATTTTTCTCGCTGTTTTTTACCAAAAATTTCACTACAGCAAATAAAGTTTATGCTAAAATACAAAAACCATGAAAGGCAAGGCTTGGAAATTTAAAGACAACGTGGATACCGACCAGATCATTCCTGCAAGGTATTTGAATTCTTCGGATCCTGCGGAATTGGCACAACATGTAATGGAAGATGCAGATCCTGCGTTTGTAAAGAAGTTTGCCAAAGGTGACATCATCGTCGCAGGAGAAAATTTTGGCTGCGGCTCATCTCGCGAACACGCACCTATCGCCATCAAAGCTGCAGGGATCTCTGCTGTCATCGCAAAATCATTTGCTCGAATCTTTTATCGCAATGCCATCAATATCGGGCTTCCTATTTTGGAAGTAAAAAACAAGGAAACAATAGAAGAGATACATGAGGGTGACGAGATTGAAATAGATTTAAGTAATGGGATCATCAAGGATTTAACTAAACAAAAAGAACATCATTCTCATCCATTCCCAGAATTCATGCAAGGTATTTTTGATGCCGGTGGGTTGATGGAACACATTAAGAATAGGCTAAAAAAGTCTTAACCCCTCGGAGGAGTAGCAATTACTCCTTGCATAAATCTCAAGTAACGCCCTGCAATAAGATTCACAGCTTCGCTACCGTCACGTTCGATTAATTGATCAACTTGGGGATCACTATCACAGCTTAAATGTCTGGCTAACGCTACAAAGCGAGCTGTGTGAGAAAGACTTCTAAATGATTTATTTGCGCCCTCCTGTAATCTTTGAAGAACAGCCATTTTAACTAATCCCTGAAAACTTTCTCTTATTTTAGCGCTACAAGCAACAGTCGGCATTAAGTGTAAACCCATTAAATCCGCACATATTTCTTCGGCAATTGCAGCTTCTCCAATCTCCTGGTCTCTTTGAAAATCGCAAGGTTCAAGGTATTCAACAGGAGAAGGGAACAAAACTTCTCTTCCATATGGCAATAATGTTTTTAATAATGTTCCTGCCGTTGCATTATCAAAGACCGCTTCCCCCATTACTGCCCATATTAGCAAATGCCCACATTCATGCGCAATCAAAGCAGGAAAACAAGCCTCAATCCTTTCCGACTCATCAATATTCGGCTCATCTCAATACGCCTGGAGCATCATTTCACTTTTATCTTCATCTCCACCCCATGCTACCATCCCCCAGCCTTGTTCACTTGGTAAAACCCCTACATCAACAATAGTTATTGTTGGCGTTTGTAGAGGAACACGCTCTCGCTGTGAAAGACATGCCTCTCTTAGTAATTGTTCGGCCATTGCATAAAGAGTAGCTTCCAATTGATAACACTTGTTTGCTAAGGGGTGCTTTTCTGGCGCACTATTTGCATTAATCCCAAATTTCACTCCACATCCCGTATCAAATACCTTTGCGGAGTTACCGGTTGTTCTATAAATATATCCCATATTTTTTCACCGTACCTAACCATATTATTATCGGTTTTTAGGTAAAAAAGTTTCACTTTCGGAGCATTTTAATTAACGGGGGAATCTTCGATGCGGGTAGAATACAGAATTTTTCTTATATGAAATTACTAGATATTGCTTGCTACTAAATCCCCAACTTCAGTAGTCCCCATCCCCATCTTCCCAGCAGCCATGCTGGTCATTTTTGTACAAGCAAAACGTATTCCTTTTTCTATATCTTTTGCCGCTGCTTCTTCGCCAAGTGTTTCTAAGAGCATTTGAACTGCTCCGATAGCAGCTAAAGGATTAATGACGTTTTTGCCTGTATATTTTGGAGCAGACCCGCCGATTGGCTCAAACATAGAAACTCCTTTAGGATTGATGTTACCGCCTGCGGCAATTCCCATTCCCCCTTGGATCATGGCACCAAGGTCTGTAATGATGTCGCCAAACATGTTGTCCGTAACAATTACATCAAACCATTCCGGGTTCTTTACAAACCACATGCAAGTAGCATCCACGTGTGCATACTCCCTCTTAATATCCGGATGTAACCACGGATTACGCGCACGTTGATGCTACAACCATGTGGTTTGTCAAAAACCCGGAATGGTTTGATGTAATTGTTACGGACAATATGTTCGGAGATATAATTACGGATTTAGGGGCGATATCAATTTCTTCCGGCCCCTTTTCTTTGATCGGGGTATATACATTAGGATAAAGTACCACTGGACGGAGATTGATGTATTGGTCAAGGCCAAAACGGAGCTTAAGGAGTACTCCGTGCTCCAAAATCCCAGGTTTTACTTCCGGGTCCCCTACTGCGCCCAAATAAATTGCATCAAAGGTTTTCAACTCCTCAATATCTTTCTCTGTAACCAACAGCCCTGTCTTAAGGAATCGTTTACCGGAAAAGTCAAAATCTTTTAGCTCGTATTCAAATTTGTGTTTTTTGGCAATTACTTTTAAAACCTTCAAGCCTTCTGCCACAACCTCCGGCCCTGTCCCGTCCCCACCAATTACCGCGATCTTATATTTTTTAGACATCTCCACTCCCCCTCTTCATAAAAAAAATCCTAAATCCTAATTTCTAAACTCCAAATAATATCTAATTACCAAAATCTAAAATTCTAAACTTTAGATTGCGTTTTTGATTTTATCATTCGAATTTAGAATTTGTTTGGGATTTAGGATTTCGAATTTAGGGTTTTGAAAGATATTTCAAAACTAGACAGCGATTGGTGCAGGACAATTTCTCCCTCTGACAAAGTCATTAGAAGAAACGACCTAGGAAAATGTGAACCTTTTCCATAGAAAAGATTCGAAAGATTCCTTAGAAAGGAGGTGATCCAGCCACACCTTCCGGTACGGCTACCTTGTTACGACTTCACCCCAGTCATCAATACCACCTTCACCCCCTTAATAAAAGAGAAGCTTTGGGTGTTCCTGACTTCCATGGTGTGACGGGCGGTGTGTACAAGGCCCGAGAACGTATTCAACGCAGCGTTGCTGATCTGCGTTTACTAGCGATTCCAGCTTCAAGCAGGCAAATTGCAGCCTGCTATCCGAACTGAGGTACATTTTTTGAGATTTGCTCCACCTTGCGGTCTTGCGTCCCTTTGTGTGTACCATTGTAGCACGTGTGTAGCCCTGGGCGTAAGGGCCATGATGACTTGACGTCATCCTCACCTTCCTCCTCTTTGTCAGAGGCAGTTTCGCTAGAGAGCTCCGGAAAACCGGAGCAACTAACAATAAGGGTTGCGCTCGTTGCGGGACTTAACCCAACATCTCACGACACGAGCTGACGACAGCCATGCAGCACCTGTCTCACGATTCCCCGAAGGGCACCCCTGTGTTTCCACAAGGTTCCGTGGATTTCAAGCCCAGGTAAGGTTCTTCGCGTAGCATCGAATTGAACCACATGCTCCACCGCTTGTGCGGGCCCCCGTCAATTCTTTTGAGTTTTAGTCTTGCGACCGTAATCCCCAGGCGGTTCACTTAATGTGTTAACTTCGGCACTCATGGGGTCGATACCACGAACACCTAGTGAACATAGGTTAGGGCTAGGACTACCGGGGTATCTAATCCCGTTTGCTCCCCTAGCTTTCGTTCCTCAGCGTCAGATGTGCCCCAGAAAGCCGCCTTCGCCACTGGTGTTCCTTCCGATATCTACGCATTTCACCGCTACACCGGAAGTTCCGCTTTCCTCTGACACTCTCTAGCAAAACAGTATCAAGTGCAGGTTCCCAGTTGAGCTGAGAAATTTGACACCTGACTTCTTAAGCC
>JAPLLA010000002.1 GCA_026387795.1 Candidatus Saganbacteria bacterium
CAACCTTCGCATGACATCGTCTATCGCCGCAGGGCGAAACTGCCGCAGCATTTTGAGACGGTGATTCAGCCGCTGCCCGCAGGCAAAACGCAGCTACAACTCTTGCAAAACAAGTGGGACTAATGCTGGTTATTGGAGACAAAAAAAGCGCAAATACCAAACGGCTGGCAGAGGTATGCAGAAAAGCCGGTACCAAAACCTACCAAATCCAAACCTTAAAAGAATTGAAACCAGCCTGGCTTAAAGGAATCAGCAAAATCGGGCTTACAGCCGGAGCCTCCACCCCCAATTGGATCATTGAAGCAATCGTGGTTTTTTTGCAAAGGGTCCCGCATGCGTAGAAATAAGCCCTTTATCTTTTTAAGTGTTTTACTGTTAGTAATTGTAGGCACCGGTATTTGCCAAGCTGCAACCTTAAAAAAAATCCGCTACCATTCTTACCCTGATAAGTTAAGAATTATCCTGGACTTAAGCGAACCAGCCAAATATTCCGTCTCTTCGGCAGAAGGCTTTATTAGCATCTCTATGGCCAATACTTCTGCGGGTGGGGGCATCAGCAATGTAACTCAAATAGAAAAAGAGATCATTAATTATATTGGCTGCGAAAAATTAAATGATAACCTGAAAATCGGCTTATATTTAAAAGTGGATGCCCCTTACAGGATTTTTGCTTTGGATGGTCCGCCACGCATTGTCATCGATTGCAGCCGCGACTTTAGTAACCTTTCCAAACCGGAATTTATTGCTCCCGGAGTAGAATATTTTGAGGTTACACAAGGAGTAACCAACGGACAAATCCAGGCCCATGTCCTAAAAATCGATCCCTATAAAGCAAAAGTAAAACCTTTTTTGGCTATTCCCAAAAAAGAACCCCAGTCTTTTTTTGATTCTTTAAAAGAATTCTTTAGCACTATTTTTGAAGAAGAGGAAGAAGGAGAGACCCCTTCTTTTTCCTCTACAAAAGTAAGCGACATGGTAAAACAATCCGGTGCAATTGCCGGAGTCAACGGCACGTTTTTTGCTCCTGGGGGCATGCCGCTGGGGATGCTTATGATCGATAAAGAGATTATTACCCTCCCCCCTTACGAAAGAACTGCCCTTGCCATAACCTCCGACCACAAAGCATATATAGACACTTTTCTTTCTGCCACTTACTTTTCCTTAAAAGACAAATCCATCTATGAAATCACCAGGATCAATGAACCGCGCGGGACAAGCGACTCGGTTCTTTTCACCCCGCGTTACGGCAGCCGCACCAAAACCAAGCCCGGCGGGTTCGAAATTGTAGTGCAAAAAGGTGAAATTGTAGCCATCAATCTAAAAAATTCGCTTATCCCTTCGGACGGATATGTTATTTCGGTATCGGGTGCTCCACTTGAAAATCTGGGGGAAAAAGCAAAAATCGGTGATCCGATTAAACTCAGTTTAACCCTGATCCCTTTTTCTTATAGCAGTAAAGAAGACATCCTGCATTTAGTAGGCGGAGGGCCGCGGCTGCTAAAGGGAGGACAAATCTATGTTTCCAAATTTATGGAGCGTTTTAAAAAAGACATTGCTCAAGGCCGCGCAGCGCGCACTGCAGTAGGAGTTACCAAAGACGAAAAAATACTATTGGTTACTATTGACGGCAAAGTTCGCGCAAAAGGGAAAAAGTTTCTTTCCCAAGAAGAAGATGAAAGCATAGGGCTAACACTAGAAGAATTATCGGAACTGCTGCTTTCGCTGGGAGCAACCGATGCCATGAATTTGGACGGCGGCGGCAGCAGTGCCATGGCCGTAAACGGTAAACTGATCAGTAGTCCTGTAGACGGAGTTGAAAGAAGGGTCAGTAATTCGATTTTGGTGTTACCGCGTTAAACAAATTACAATAGTTCGGATAAAGTAATAACCTTAATTTCTTTGACTTTCTTTAATTTTTTATCATTAGTCAGGAAAATATTTGCCCCAGAAACCAATCCACCCGCAATCTGCAAGGCATCTGGCAATTTAACCCCATAGGATGCCCTGAGTTCTGCCGCTACAAAAGTTAATTTCTGGTCAATATTTAAAATAGTTAAATGGGGAAAATTATTTAGTATGATCTGATAGTCTTCTATTGCTTGGACCGATCCCAGTTGCATCGGCTTAACCAGGATTTCTGCTAAACTAATGACCGTGGTTACAGCGGAAATCCGCCCGCTTTCTATCTGTTCAAAGACAAAAGAAGTCACCGGGAAAAAGTTATTCTCTTTTTCAAAATGGTAAATAAACAATGCTGTATCTAAAGCAACCAAAGAGTTTTCTTTTATCAGTTTTGCTCGCATTATTTTTTAGCCTTTTCCCACTCTCTTCTTAGGCTGGAAATGTATTTCCCGACCTTTGTCCCGCTCCAAACTTCTTTATGTAGTCCGGCCATATAATCAGCATAATCTTTGGGCGGCTTCCAAAGCACCAGTTTATTCCCCGAACCTTCAACTACCAGCTTATCCCCCGCTTCAAGGTGCATGCTCTTCCGTGCTTCTTTTGGGATCACAATTTGATATTTAGAACTAAGCTTAACTTTGTGTTTCATTTTAACCCCCTTTTAGCGCTTTACATTATACAAAAAAGTAAAGCGAAAAACAAGTAGAAAACAAAATAAATAATTACCGCGCTAAGCCTTCGAGCAGCTTAGAAAACCCCGGAAAAGAAGTATTAATACACTCTGTATCTTGGATAATCGTTTCACCGTCTGCAATTAAACCCGCAATAGCAAGCGACATGGCAATCCGATGATCGCCGTAACTCTGGGCAGTTGATCCTTTGAGGGGAGTCGGACCATTAATGATCATGCCATCTTCTGTAGGAGTGATTTTGGCCCCCATTTTGTTTAGTTCCGAGCACATAGCAGCAATGCGGTCCGATTCTTTTACACGCAACTCTTTTGCATCCGAAATTACAGTTTGTCCTTCTGCTTGAGTAGCAAGCACTGTAATGATCGGTATCTCATCAATCAACCGCGGAATAAGTTCTCCTCCGATTTTAATCTTCTGGACCCTGGACCCTGGACCCTGGACCCTAATCGTTCCCCTCGGCTCCCCAGAAATTATCTCCTCATCAAAAACTTCAACCTTTGCCCCCATCCTCCGGAGTACTTCAAGTATCCCTGTGCGAGTGGGATTAAGTCCAATGTCTCTGATCACGATTTCCGCCCCGGGAATAATGGCAGCAGCTACTAAAAAGTAGGCTGCACTGGAAATGTCCCCGGGAATATCTACTTCCTTTGCGGTAAGCTTTGGCCCGCCGTTAACGTAGATATTTTTTTCTTCAATCCGAACACGCGCACCAAAATATTTGAGCATTCTTTCCGTGTGATCGCGGGAATATTCCGGTTCCAAAACCCCGGTTGTACCTTCTGCAAAAAGTCCAGCCAAAAGCACTGCGGATTTCACCTGTGCAGAAGCAACCGGCGTCTTATATGTAATCGGCCTAAGCTTGCCTCCGGAAATGCGAAGCGGAGGATAAATTTGTTCCCCTTCTTTTTTGCCCGAGATAATCGCGCCCATTTGGGCTAAAGGATCAATAATTCTTTTCATTGGCCGCTTTTGGATGGAAGCATCACCTGTGATCTCTGTGGTAAAAGGCTGTCCTGCCAAAATACCGGACAAGATGCGGATGGTGGTACCAGAATTGCCTACATATAATGTATCTTGCGGGGCTTTGAAGCCGGAGAGACCCAAGCCCTTCACCGTGATCCGGTCGCCAACCTCAATTTGGGTCCCCAGCTTTTTAAAGCAATCAACAGTAGCCAAACAGTCTTCGCCAAGAAGGAAGTTGGTGATGGTAGTTTTGCCTTTGGCCAGTGCACCCAACATAATCGCACGGTGGGAAATAGATTTATCTCCGGGAACGCTGATCTCTCCTTGGAATTTTTCTGCTGCGTGGATTTTAAGCATCCATCCTGCCCTCGGCCAAATCCGTTACCCTTTTTTCAAGTATCGCTACTTTTTTGTTCAGCTCATCAATAACCTGGTGCACAGGGTCCGGAAGTGCACCGTGTTCCAAAGGATCCAATCTTTTGCCATCGCGGCGTACAGTCCAAGCAGGGTTGCCTACCACTGTAGAATTAGGCGGTACGGACTTTGTTATTACGGCCCCAGCTCCAACCCTGGCATTTTCACCAATGTTAATATTACCCAAAACAATTGCCCCTGCACCAATCACTACCTCGTTTTCAATTGTAGGATGGCGCTTCCCTTTTTCTTTTCCGGTTCCACCCAAGGTTACGCCCTGGTAAATGGTAACATTGTCTCCAATTATAGCCGTCTCTCCGATTACCACCCCTGCACCATGGTCAATAAAAAAGTTTTCTCCAATGGTTGCTCCCGGATGGATCTCTATAAAAGTAAAAAAGCGGCTGATCTGGGAAATCAAACGCGGGACAAATGGAACGTGCAATTTATAGAGAAAATGCGCAATGCGGTGGAAAAACATGGCCCAAAGCCCCTGGTATAGAATGATTTCCAAACCGCGAGCAGCTGGATCTCGTTCGAAAATTGTCTTGATGGTGCTGAACATCTTTACCCCCTATACCTTTGTAGCACACCCCATACTAAAGTATGGGGAATATATTCTTGGAATTATTTATTCCCCACATTTTAATGTGGGGTTTCCCTTCAATTATCGATCAAAAAACGGATTCTTGCTGCTTACAGACAACGGTATTCCAAAAGCAATCTTAACCTCTTCTCCCAAAAGCTTCAGGTCCAGTATTGTCATCCCCACTGAATACATGATCCGGTTGTCTACATGATGCGCTGCTGCCACGCTTACCGCAGAACCAATCGCAATCCCCAGGTCCCCGGGATTATAAATACAAAGCGTCCCGGTTTTTTCTGCTTCCGCACAATCTTTTTTCCCGCATAAACCACAGTAACGCAACCCGATTGCTTTAAATTTGGTCCCGATCAACACCACTGCTTCTGCTTTTAAGATGCTTTCACAGTCCCTTTTAAGGGTAAAATTGTTTTCCCTTTCACCAATTTCCTTCATTCGTTCCGAAAGTTTTTTGATCGTATCTCCTGTAACAATTGCAATCTCTATTAAATCCAGGCCTTTCCCTTTTGGAGCGGTACGAGCAGCCAAGCACATTTTTTGCGCTACATCCAAAACCGCTTCTTTCCTGAATTTCTCTTCTTTATCCAGCACGCTTACCTCATCCCTTCCAAAAGTTTCAGCTGTTCTTCTGTCCCTAATCCCACCAGGATGTCCCCTTCTTCAACTGTAGTTGCGCCGCTGGGCTGTAAATCAAATTTACCGCTCTTTCTTTTTACCGCCAAAATTGTAGCCCCGGTTTTTCCACGGATATCCAGGTCTTTTAAGCTTTTCCCAGTAAGCTTTGAGTTTCCGTCAACATTAAATTCTTCTATTTCCAGGTCAATGTCGCCGCCATGGATAAAAGTATCCAAAAACTCCACGGAAACCGGACGCACAGCCAAAGCTGCCATTCTGCGGCCGGAAATAACGTATGGTGAAACCACCTGGTTTGCACCTGCTTTTTTCAAAATGTTGCGCGATTCAAGAGAACTGGCCCTGGCAATAACCAAAATGTTTGGATTCAGTACTCTGGCTGTAATAGTTACAAACACATTGGAAGCATCGGAGTCAGCGCAAGCGATCAATCCTTTGGCTCTTTTGATCCCTGCTTTTTCCAGATTTTCGTCCGAATTAATCTCTCCTACAATATAAGGGATGCCTCGGGGCTCAAGCTCTTGTTCTGTATCTTCCTTGCTATCTATAACCACATAAGGGATACCGTCTCTCTTAAACGCTTCTGCTGCCTGGTGCCCCACCCTCCCGAAACCACAAATAATATAATGGTCTTTTAGGTCCGAAATTTGTTTTTCCATCCTTTTCCTCCTTCTAAAACCAATTAATTGGCCTTCCATGATCATTTCTCCCAGTTGGCCCAGAGTATAAATCATGGTGCCTACTCCACAAAGAATCAAAATCATGGTCAAAATTTTTCCCAGCGAATTTAGCGGGACCACTTCCCGGAAACCTACTGTGCTCAAAGTAATTACAACCATGTAAAGGGCATCGAGGAAAGGTGCTTTTTCGATAAAAACATATCCAAGCACACCAAAAACCATAAGCAAAAATAATAACCCTAGGGGAAGAAACAATCTTCTAAGTGGATTCATCTATCTCTCCTTTAAAAGATAAAGCGTAAAGTCTGCAGGATGGTAATCGTGCCGGAGAACATACCTCTGGCTGATTTTTTTGGCTATTTTTACCACCCTATCCGGATCAAAATAATAATACTGATCTTTATTTTGATCCGCAGGTACCGTATACGGAAGTGCCGCAGTACTTAAAAAGTTTACTGCCACACCTTCTCTTGCCAGATCATAGAGCCTGGAAATCACTTCTACCACAAATTCCAGGTGAGCTTCTTCTTCTACCAGCCGGATGCTAAAAATACCTGAGGCAAAGATATAATCAAAACGATCTGTATCTTCTTCCAGGATATCTTTAATATCAAAATACGCTTCAGGATAGTACTGCCTGGCTACTTCCAGTATCTTGGGCGAAATATCGTATCCAGTATAGCGGATTTCCCGTTCTAAGGCGAGTCCCTCTTTTTCAAGGAATCCATAGAAGTCCCCAAAACCACAACCCAAATCCAAAACCGATATTTGTGTATGTTTTTTCCCAAAATAGAAGAGATCTTTTAGAGCCATGAAGCGAATACGCTGGCTATCATCGCTTTTCCAATCCAAAGAGCGGTAGTGGTTACCATGGACGGAAAGCAGGTCCTCGTAGTAACGGATCATGGCCTGTTTATCAAACCAATCTTTAGAGTAATCCGTCTGCTATCATCCTCTCTGCAATCAGTACTGCGTTGGTTGCAGCGCCACGGCGCAGGTTGTCAGACACTATCCACAAGTCGATCCCGTTAGGAATTGAGATATCTTCTCTGATGCGTCCTACAAAAGTATCGTCTTTTCCTTCACATTCTAGGGGTGTAGGATAATCTGGCTTTGAAATATCATCTATTACTTTTACTGTAGGAAATTTTGCCAAAAGGCTCTTTACTTCAGCTGCACTGATTTTTTTCTTGGTCTCAATATTCACACTTTCAGAGTGGCCGATCATAACCGGAATGCGCACGCAAGTAGCAGTCACGGCAATGGAGTTATCCCCCATGATTTTTTGGGTTTCGTTTACCATTTTAAGCTCTTCTTTGGTATAACCATTCTCTGTAAACTTATCGATGTGTGGAATACAGTTAAAAGCAATCTGTTTTAAGAAGATACTTGGGTCAGATCGCACAGGTTTTCCAGCCATAAAGTCCTGCATCTGGCCTTTTAACAAATCAACTGCTTCTTTTCCCCATCCGGAAGTGGCTTGGTAGGTAGAAACTACTATTCTTTTGATCCCCACTGCATCATAAATAGGCTTTAAGATCAAAACCATTTGCGCAGTAGAGCAATTTGGGTTTGCAATGATCCCTTTATGTTTTTTTAGGTCCTGGGGATTAACTTCAGGCACTACCAAAGGAACATTTGGGTCCATCCGGAAGTGCGAAGTATTGTCAATAACCACCGCACCCCTTTTTACTGCTTCCGGAGCAAGTTTTTCGGAAACGCTTGCTCCTGCAGAAGCAAGCACAATGTCTACGCCTTCAAATACTTCTGGGGTTGAAAGTTGTACTTCGTATTTTTTACCTTTAAAAGTGACTGAGCTTCCTGCGGTACGCTTCGATGCAAGTGGCAAAAACTCACTTATAGGGAAGTTTCTCTCTTCCAAAACTTTCATCATGACCCCGCCCACCATGCCAGTGGCTCCAAGTACTGCTACTTTATATTCTTTTTTCTTCATAATGGTGGTTATTATATCACAAGGGGGAGGAACTATTCAGCTAAAAGCGCTAGTGCTGCTTCGGAAAATTGAGGGGCATATTTTTGGTCATAAACGTGCAGGGCCTTAGCATATAAAAAGTCCGCTTTTGCTTCATCTCTTCTGCCCGCAGCAAGCAGGATCTCGCCGCGGTCTGAAAAAACCAGAGGATTGCCTGTTCCCAATTCAATTGCTGTAGTCAAATAAATAAGCGCTTCCGGATATTCTCTTCTCAATGCTGCGCTCCTGCCTAAATATGTATAAGTTTCGGGATTAACCGGATCAATAGATTTTGCTCTTTCGCAGAGCGCTTCTGCCTGGTTTGGCATCCCGATTTCAAGATAAAACGCTGCACGGTCCAGGGTAATCCTGGCAATTGCTCCCAAAAAGTTGCGGCTTGAATAAAAAGGCTGTACAACATAGGGCTTTACCCTGTCTTCCGGAACAAGTTCTATCCTTATTTCCGAGCTCCGGTAAAAAACCTGTCGTCCGTCCAAAACCGCTAAATTGTCCGCATGTTCAAAGCTAAGCTGCACACCTGCAGGAATACCTGACCTAAGAAAAAGATAGGTGTTAAGTGCAGCCATATCCATGCAGTCCCCTACTACATCCTGCCCATTCGTTAAATATTGGGAAACTACTGTAGCTAAGCCTTGTTTTCTGGGGTCATACTCCCAAGGTTTCCAATCTTTTCTTGCCCGTTCCATGATTTTTACCCTGGCTTCAGCGGGTTTGCGAATAAAGTCTTCGGTTGCAGTAACCCTGGAATAAAAAAGGTCCAAATCCCCTGCAGCAGAATATAAAGCCTGGCGAGAGATAAGCCCGGACTCAAACAAAGCACCAAAAGCAAAAGCAGTAGTAGTGCCGTATCCTTCTTCTATATCTAATAATGTAGAGAGGAACGCTTCTCCATCAACTTGCAGTTTACATAAATCCAGGTCTCTTTGGGTTAAAATCCTTTGGAAGTTAAGTGCGGTGCTGCCTGTATCTTTGTCGCCATGCTGTTTTCTTA
>JAPLLA010000014.1 GCA_026387795.1 Candidatus Saganbacteria bacterium
AGAAATCAAGCTACCGGATGGAGTAGAGATGGTTATGCCTGGAGACAATATTGTTATGACCGTGACTTTGATTACGGATATAGCGGTAGAAGAAGGCTTACGTTTTGCTATTCGCGAAGGCGGTCACACTGTAGGCGCTGGCGCTGTTACAAAGATATTGGAATAGCCATTAGCCGCAACACTTGGTTAATCCCTCTGGTTGTTTTTCTTGTCGCTGTCTGTTTGGCCAGCTTTGTTGGGCTTATAGTCGGGGATTTCCTTTATATGAAAGAGGTCTTCCCTCCAAACACCTTTATTGAAACCATAGATGTCTCTCTTTTGTCAAAAAGCAAGGCGGTTGAAAAGCTTTCCTCTATTCCAGTAGACGATGTTTTTGCTTCTGCCCTGGTTATTTACGGGGAAGAGGTTGGAGATTTTAAGTTTAAGCCTTCTTCTTTAGGTGCCTTTGTAAAACCATTGGATTCGGTAAATAGGGCTTTTGAGGCTGCACACAAACAAGGATACATAAAAAGTCTTTCCGATCGGCTTTCCAAGCAAAAAGAGCCTTTTCCCGTAACACTTGCTGTTGACGAAGGGCTGCTTAAAGGGACCTTAACGGATTTAGCGGAAGAGGTTTTAACTTCGTCGCGGGATGCAACAAAAACTTCTCCCGTTAAAAATCGAATTACTCCCGTCGCGTGTAACGGCAAAAGATCTGATTGCCTCGCCCCCTATTACGTCTTTGTCTAAATATACAACTTATTATGGTTCCCATGACTCTCCAAACCGCATTTCAAATATCAAGCTGATTGCTTCTTTAATTGATAGCTACATACTGCTTTCCGGGGGAACCTTTTCTCTTCTTTCTTTGATCGGAGACTTTTCCGCGGAAAGGGGCTTTAAAGAAGCTTTTGTGATTGTGGGAGACGAGCTGGTGCCGCAGCACGGCGGAGGAACCTGCCAAATTGCAACTACGCTCTTTAACGCAGTAGCTCTTGCTGCACTTGAAATTACACAGAGAAAAAACCACAGCATTTGGTTTAACATTTACCCGTTGGGCAGAGATGCTACGGTTTACCCAAAAGTTTCTGATTTTAAATTCACCAACAACACCGGTGCTCCGGTGCTGGTAAAAGCCAAAGCCACAGGCAGGAGCCTTACTTTTGAAATTTTGGGCACTCCTTTTGGCAAAAAAGCCAGCTTTACCTCTCCTTATATAGAAGGTAAAATAGGCTCCGGTCCTTTTAAGACCCGGGTGATAAGAAAAATCAAAGAGGGGGACAAGGTTATAAAAGAAGAGGAATTTTGGAGTTATTACAAACAAGCCGGCGACAAACAAAACGTAAAAATACGCAGGCCGGAACCAAGATAAAACATGTCCAATCAAAAAACCATTAAAAACTGTTTTTCGTTTTCAGGAATTGGGATCCATTCCGGAAATGCTTGTTCTATGCAGGTCCTTCCTGCAAAAGCAGGTACCGGCATCTGCTTCATTGTTACCGATGCATCCCCTCCCGTAGAAATCCCGGCTTCTCCCTCTTATATTGTAAAAAAGTCCAGAGAAACCTCTTTGGCAAAGGATGATATTGAGATCCGAACCGTAGAACATTTCCTTGCTGCTGCACACGGCTTGGGAATAGACAACTTAATAATAGAAATTACCGGCAGGGAGCTTCCGACCGTAGACGGCAGCGCCCTTCCTTTTGTAGAAGCGTTTCAAAAAGCGGGAATCGTTGTCCTTGATTATCCAAAAAAGGTTTTTATGGTCCACTCTTCTATTGCAATCGAAAACGATGATGGAGAAGCTTCTTTGATTATTCTACCCTTTACCCATTTTCGCATTTCTTGCTTTGTAGATTTCCCTGTCATTGGTTGCCAGTTTTTTTCTTTTGACTCTGAAAAACACTCTTTTGAAAAAGAGATTGCTCCTGCCAGGACGTTTGGTTATGCAGAAGAAATCGAGGCACTAAAAGAAAAGGGCCTGGCAAAAGGGGCAAGCCTGGAAAACGCCTTGGGAATAAACAAAGATGGATATATGAATCCTCCCCGTTTTCCAAATGAACCTGTACGCCACAAAATTCTGGATCTTTTTGGTGATCTGGCATTATTAAACGGATATATAAAAGGCCATATTATTGCAATTAAGTCCGGACATAAGCTAAACTTGGAGCTAATGGAACGATTGGAGGTAATTTATGGGAAAAATTGAACTTTCTATACCGGATATTATTAATATCATCCCCCACCGCTACCCCTTTCTTTTGGTAGATCGGGTAATTATTGAGGAAGAGACCAAAAAAGCGGTAGGCATTAAAAACGTAACCATCAACGAACATTTTTTCCAGGGACATTTTCCGGGAAACCCCATCATGCCCGGGGTTTTAATCATAGAAGCCATGGCACAAGTTGGAGCAGTCATGGCCTTGCGGCTCCCTCAAAACGAAGGAAAGATTGTTTATTTTGCAGCTATTGATAATATTCGGTTCCGCAGGCCGGTTGTCCCCGGGGACCAGCTGATAATTGACGTAGAGGTCCTTTGGGTAAAAGGCCCCATAGGGAAAGTGCGCGCATCCGCAAAAGTAGAAGGATCCATTGCCGCTGAAGGAGAATTCATGTTCTCTTTTGTAGACAAAAGTGCCCGCAAAGGAGCGAGTGTTGATGCTACTGCACTGGTCCACCCTACCGCAAAACTTGGAGATGGAGTAAAAATTGGGCCCTTTTGCATTATTGGTCCGGAAGTAGAAATTGGGGAAGGAACAGTTTTAGAAGGACATTGTATTGTGCACAAATGGACACGCATAGGCAAAGATTGCAAAATTGCCCAAAGCGTCTCTATTGCCGCTCCGCCGCAGGACATCCGCTACAAAGGAGAAAAAGGAGCGGTCATTATCGGCGATAGAAACATCATCCGCGAATTTGTAACCATCCACCTCCCTCAAGGAGAAGGGAACCAGACTGTAATCGGCAACGATAACTTTATTATGGTACATGCGCATATTCCCCATAACGCAAAAATTGGGAACAATGTAGTTATTGGAGGCTATGTTGGACTGGCTGGCCATGTCCAAATTGATGACTATGTAATCATTGGCGGGCTCTGCGGAGTTCACCAGTTTTGCAGGATTGGCAAAATGGCAATGATCGGGGCACAGTCAAAGGTTGTGCAAGATGTTCCTCCTTTTATGCTTGTGGAAGGAAACCCTGCGCAGGTAAAAAAGGTTAATTCTATTGGGCTGCAAAGGCGCGGCATTTCTCAAGAAGCCCAAACCGAAATCAAAAAAGCGTTTAAAATTATCTACGGCAACCGGATCAGCACTGTCCAGGCGATTGAGGAAATTAGGAAGAAAACCCATCCCTTAGAAGAAATAAAAATACTGATAGAGTTTTTGGAAAAGGCCACTGACCGCGGGATCAATAAGCGTTTTGGCGGTGACGCGGAAGACGAAATGCTGCTTCCGGAACTTCCTGAAATCGGGCTTTAATCATGAAGATTATGGTTTCTGCTGGAGAGGTTTCCGGCGACTTACATGCTGCTGCCTTGGTGCGGGAGCTTAAAAAGCTCGACCCTTCCATTTCTTTTTTTGGGATCGGTTCAGAGAAGCTAGCTGCAGAAGGGGTAGACATAAGATTTGACCTTACCAAGCATGCCTCTATTGGAATTCTTGAGTCTCTCCCCAACCTTTTGCCGGTATATTTTACGTTTAAAAAAATCATCCGGTTGATGAAAAAAGAAAAACCAGATTTACTGCTTTTGGTGGATTCTCAAGGGGTGAATGTCCCTATTGCCGGGGAAGCAAAAAAGCTAGGGATTAAAACTGTTTATTATATACCCCCGCAGGAATGGCTGTGGGGTACGCTTAAGGGGGCAAAAAAAGTTGCCCAAAGAATTGATTTAATTGTTTCCATTTTTGAAAAAGAGCATACTTTTTATAAGAACGCAGGAGGCAATTCCGTATACTTCGGGCATCCGCTTTTAGACATAGTTAAGCCCTCTTTGTCAAAGGAAGAGGCCAAAAACAAGTTTTTGGGCAAGGCTACTGGTTTGGTTGTATCGCTCTGTCCCGGAAGTCGGCCTCAGGAAATTAAAAGCTTGCTTCCTATACTTTTAAAAGCCGGGGAGAAAATAAAAGCCGAAATTCCGGATGTGGAGTTTTTAATGCCTGTTGCTTCCGCAAAAATTGCGGAGGAGCTTTCCGGCAAGCTTGGCGCTCTTAAAATAAAAACCATTGTGGGCAAAAATTATGATGTGCTGGCAGCCTCTGACCTGGCAGTTTGCGTTTCTGGCACCATTAATCTGGAATGCTGCTTGCTTGGGGTGCCAAACATAATGACCTATAAGCTCTCTCTGCCAACCTATCTGATTGGGAAGTATTTGTTAAGGGCGCTGGAGCGGATCCCCTTCTTTAGCATGCCCAATATTTTGCTTGGAGAAAAAGTGGTGCCGGAATTAACCATGGCAGATGCAAATCCGGACAAGATCGCTAAAGAAGCTCTTTTAATTTTAAAAAATCCGGGCAGACAAGACAAGATGAAGGCAGATTTTGAAAGGTTAAAACAAAAACTGGGTTCCTTTGGGGTTCTTTCTGCTTGTGCCAAAGAAATTTTACGCTTTGCTCTTTTAAAATAAGTTTTTTCTCTTTCTTAACCCTCAAAATAATTTGCCGTTGCTGAAATTTCTGACAAAAACGTTCGATATATATATAGAAGAGAGTAGCAAAAGAGCATTTGCTATATTTGTTTAAAAAGTAAAAAGGACCCTGCCTGTTGGGTCCTTTTTCTTTGGCTGTCTCTGCCTGCTTGCCCCGCGTAGCTTTAGCGGAGCGGGGTTGAGGCGTTTTTTATTGGCTAAACTTCTTCCGCCAGCAACCTATAAACCTCTCTTATCTCTGCTGCTTCTTGTCCCTCTGCGTTTTCTCCAAGAGAGAGGGTTTGTTGCATCTGTTTGATTTCCTCAACCAGCCGCGGAAGATCGGTGTGTCTTATTTGGTCCAAGAAAACCAGGTCTAGTAATCTAAGAAACGTTCTTGTTTTAGCAGACAAGCCTTTAGAAAGTAAAAAACTAAAATAGATCGGGAGGTTTTTTGCTTGCGCGGGCTCAGCTGTTTCCAGGATCTGTTGTAAGGCCGGATCTCCCAATAGGCTCTTTGGAAATGGAAGGCTTGTTTGGGACTCCCTACTACTAATCGGTATTTTTGAAACACTGGTAAGCTCTTCCCAAAAAGAATGCAATGCTTCCTTTGCAGGAAGAGCTTCGTCCGGTAAAGGAGACTCTTCCGGGCTTTCCGATATGCGCCTTAACACCCCTTCTGCCAAACTCGTCATTTTTTCGTAAACCATTCCGCTTAAGCGGGCGAAAAAGGCATCTCTTATTTTTGTCGCATCTTTATTGTCTGCAATTGGACCCAAAACTGCTGCTGCCCAATCAAAAACAACTTCCCTAAATACGGGTGGCTCCCACGGTTTTTGTACAAAATGGATTACTCCGTACTGCTTTTTTAAGCTGCTAAGCGGTCCCTCCTCTTCTTTTGGTTCCGGGTTTCCACTTTGAAAAACCACTGCAACCGGGGTTTTTCTATTTGCCAAGATTCTTTCTATAAACTCATACCCATTCATTTTGGGCATGGTCAGATCGGAAACAATGATCATTGGGACCTCTCTCTCGCCTGCTTCATACCAGGCCAAAGCGTCAATTGCAGAGGAAAAGACTTCAACAGACTTAAACCCTTCCCCTGAAAAAATGTCATGAACAAGAGAAGGAATCCCCGGTTCGTCGTCCACAACCACAAGGGTGATATCTTTTCTTGGTATCTCTGCTTTTGGGCCCGGTCCGGCTAGAGGGGCTTTGCCTGCTTTTTGTGCAGCCGGGGGTTCGTTATATTCCACCCGCGGAAAAGTAAAGGTAAAGGTCGCACCTTTCCCTTCTGCACTTTCTACAGAGCTTTTTCCCCCAACTTCGCTCACAAATGCAGCAACATGCGCCAACCCTACCCCCGTCCCGTCTGCCTTCAAGGAAGGGACCGGACGGGTCAATAGATCTGGCATTTTAGACAAATCCATCCCGCAACCATCATCTGTAAACCGGAGCACTATTTCTCCTTGCTCATTTTTACTAACTGCCACCTTAATGTTCCGTGCCTTGGCTTCAATCGCGTTGGTCACCATGTTCATGGTTAGGTCCTGCAGGTCCTCTACTGCAATTACAAAACCATCTTTTTTCTCTACCATGACCTCCATGCTCAAAAGAACTGCTGCATGCTCTGTTAAAGGGATTATTCCCTCTTTTATTTTTTCCATTTCAATTTGCAGGCAAATTACCGTTGGCTGGTGTTGCCCGGAGCGAGCAAAGGCTAGTGTCCCTTTTGCGGTACGGCCCATTGCCGCAAGCGCGTTCTTCATAGCCTCAACCGTTTTTTGCTTTTCTTGTTGCAGGCCTTCAAGCTGATGCCAAAAAGGCTCGGGGATTTGCTTCCCTGTTTGGGAAAAAGCAAAAATTATGTCTAACCATGCTTTTTCTTTTGTTTCTAATTCGGCCGCTCTCCAAAAATGGCCCCCCACTCCTCCGAGCTGGTTTTTCAGCCTGTGCCCGACTGCAATAGACATTGAGCCAAAAGCTGCTCTTCTTTCTTGCTCAATCATTTTTTGCTGTGCTTTACGCAAAGCTGTAACATCTTGAAAAGCAGTTTGTACTCCCACGGCAGTTCCATTCTCGTCATAAAAAACCGTATCTATTGTTTCTACAAAAATTTCTCTTTTGTCTTTGGTAAGATATTTTCTGTCTTTTGCTTTGGGGGTATGCGTCTCTCCGTCTTTCATCCTTTCGTTAAACCGTTTTTTTGCATTTGCCCTCTGGCCTTTAACAATAAACCTATAAATGGGTTTGCCTATAACTTCTTCTCTGGTGTAGCCAAGGAGTTCCAGCCACTTATCATTAACTTCTACAATGCGAGCATCTTTATCAAGAGTGTGGAATCCAACTGGAGCATGACGGAAAAAACGCAGATATTTGTCCCGATCTATTTTAAGGGCGTCTCGTTCTTTTTCAATGCCTGTTTTTTCTGCAAGAAGCCGGCCCCTGTCCATTTGCAGATATTCAATATGTCCCCGCAGGGACTGTATTGCTGGCACGACTACCTGGGACTCAAAATCAAAAAGCCCTTGAGCAGCTTTAAGCGCAACTAAAAGCGCTTGTGCTGCTTGGATTTCTGCCCTGGATCCCACGCCTAAGCGTCTTTCCGGATGTTCTAATCCCTTAAGGCCTCTAAAAAATGCCCCTGCTTTCATAACTCTTGTTTATCGGATTTTTAAGAAGAAAATTTCACTTTTTGGGGCTCTAAAAAAATATTTTTCCAAAACTGAAATTTATTACAAAATTGCACGATATATATATATAGAAGAGAGTAGCAAAAGAGCATTTGCTATATTTGTTTAAAGGAATCTAAAAAACGCCTCTGCCTGTTGAGGCGTTTTTTTATGGGGATTTAACCCCGACACACGAAGTAAAATCCTGCTTTTCAGCTTTTCAATTAATAATTCGTATAAATTTTCGGACAACTGTCAATCATGCCCTCAAAGTCAGCTTTAATAGCTGTTGATAAATAGGTAGGACCCGTACATGTGTTTGCTTTAAGAAAGGGTTTTTCATTTAGTGCTGGGTTAGGGATTGTTTTCCCTTGTGTATTTTTAATTGTATCTGGCGTTGTTGCGATTTGGCCAAGAATAAAGTTTTTAATTTTGGTTAATACCGCCGTATGTATGTTTGCTCTTGCCAGGACAAATCCATAGGTTTTGTTTTGCACTTCATTGTCAGAAGAGTATAAGTCGCCTTTTACATTGTCCAGCGCTGATCCTACCCACAATAAATTCGTGCCAAATTTGATCGCCCCAACAGTTGCTTTTTCAGCCTTTAGCTCCCCCATGGTTTTGTTGTAATATGTTGACGCAGCCTGCTCAAGTACCATTACTTTGTTTTTGTAAACATTGTAACGATTGGCCGCTTCCTGTAACACGGCTACGGGATTAGGTCCTTCCCAGAAAACTTCCTGGTCTTTGGTTAGGTTTACGGCCTTAGTGCGGTTCCCGTAGCCGCCAAAGTCTACTACATATTGCCCACCTGGCAATTTTACGGTGAAAGGGGTATTCCCATATGTAATGACCTGTTTCCCTGCTCCATCCAGGATTTTTACAGTGTAGGTCGTTACCCCTGTTTTTTTCAGGGTAACATCACAGGATGTTCGCATGAGGTTCTGAGCATCTGCCGCTGTTAGTTCCGGATAATAGTTTATTTTCCACTCATAGTTGTTTACCGTTAACTTGTAAGAGGTAGCTGCGATAATTGCAGGAACATTTGCACCAGCAGAATTCGGAATTGTTGAAGCCTGTGGAATGGATGCCATGCTTACCAGTGCCAAACCCAAGACCATCGCGGAAAACAAAAATAAAAAAATCAAGGCTTTTTTCATTTTTCCCCTCCTTGTCTCCAGAGCCTATAAAGCTCTCGGGCTGAGGAGGCACCCATTATAGCAGCATAATCTTGTTTTTTCAAAAGCGAAATCCCGGTTAAAATTGATTGCTCCCCCTTGCCCCACCGCCTCCCACCCGCTATAATCCTACTCTATATGGGAGTTCCTTTTTTTAGTTTACAAAAACAAATTGATGCTACCAAAACAGAAACTATGCAAGCCATTGAAAAAGTGGTGGGGAGCAGTCATTTTATTTTGGGCCCCAATGTTGCTGCTTTGGAAAAAACTATTGCAGAGTTATGCAACGCAAAATTCGCGGTGGGAGTTGCCTCCGGAACAGATGCATTGCATCTGGCCTTACGCGCTCTAGGAGTTGCGCCTGGAGATGAGGTTGTAACCTCTCCTTTCACTTTCGTCGCAACCATAGAAGTTATTTATTATATTGGGGCCAAGCCGGTTTTTGCTGACATCGATCCTGTAACTTTTAATATTGATCCCAAAAAAGTCGAAGCAAAAATCACGCCAAAAACCAAAGCCATCCTCCCTGTGCACCTTTACGGCCAATCTGCCGACATGGATCCTCTGGTTGCTTTGGCAAAACAGCATAATTTAAAGATTGTCGAGGACTGCTGCCAGGCAATTGGAGCAAAATACAAGGGGAGGCCCGTGGGATCGATCGGAGATGCGGGTGGATTTTCGTTTTTCCCAACCAAAAACCTGGGTTGCTTTGGGGACGGCGGGGTAATAACCACAAATAGCGAGGTCGCGGCAGAAGAATCAAAGGTGTATCGCGGCCACGGCAGTAAAACCACCTATATGTATGACTTAATCGGCTACAATAGCCGCTTGGACGAAATCCAGGCCGCTATTCTTTTGGTTCGTTTAAAATATTTACAAGCTTGGGCAGAAAAAAGAAGGAAAAATGCTGCGTTTTACAACAAAGAGCTAAGGGGAATCAAAGAAATTGTCTGCCCCATTGAAAAAGAAGGGAATTATCACGTTTTCAACCAGTACACCATACGCATCAAACAAAGAAACGAATTGCAGCAATTCCTAAAAGAGAAGGGCGTGGGAAGCGCCATCTATTACCCCCTCTCCCTTCACCTCCACAAAGCATATGCAGGCCTCGGATATGAACGCGGAGATCTGCCGGAATCCGAAAAAGCAGAAGCAGAAGTCCTTTCTTTGCCTATTTTTCCGGAACTAACAGATTCCGAGCTCCAAGAAGTGGCTGCAGCAGTCAAGGCTTTCTATGTCTAGCTATAAAAAGATAAAAGTCGGGCTCCTTGGTATTGGCAAAATGGGCTCTTTTCACGCCAAAACCCTGCCAAACATTCCCGGAATATCTTTTAAAGGCGCCTTTGACCTGGACCAAGCCAAGCTGCAAGAAACCGCACAGCTTTTAAACTTCAAGCCCTATACATCTTTAGACTCTTTGCTGGAAAAAGTGGATGCTGTAATTATTGTAACCCCCACCACAACCCATTTATCGCTCGGCTCCCTTTGTCTGGAAAAAGGAAAACATGTCTTTATAGAAAAACCTTTGGCTGCAACGTTTGAAGCCGCTGAAAAGTTAGTGGTTCTAGCAAAAGAAAAGGGTCTCATCCTTGGCGTTGGGCATATCGAAAGGGTAAATCCCGCGTTCTCTGCCCTGGAAGAAGCGATGCATAAAGAGCTTTTATTAAAATTAAAAATCCATAGGCAAAGCCCTTTCCCGGAAAGAATGGCACAAGAGAGCGTTGTTTCAGATATGATGATTCATGACCTGGACTTAGCCCTGCATTTGGCAAAATGCAACCCAAAAGAAATTGTTATTTTAGACAAAAAAGGGAAACCCTCTTGCTTGGACAAAGTAGAAGTAAAAATCTTCTTTGAATCTGGGCTGGTGGCTACGGTTTTGGCCAGCCGCTTGCATGACAGCAAAGAGCGCAAGGTTTGGGCAACCTGCGAATCCCACAACTTTGAAGCAGACCTATTAAACAAGACCCTAAAAATAGGGATCCCGCCTGATACCGCAAACTTGCATCCTTTGGACGCTTCAAAAATGGAAGAACTCCCAATTAGATCCTATGATCAACTCACTAGGGAACAGCGGCTTTTTATTCTTAGCATCCGCCGCGGAGACTCTCTTTGCGTATCCGGAGAAGAAGCCGCAAAAGCAGTGAAGCTTGCGGAAGAAATAGAAAGGCTTGCAACTTGTTAGGAATTCTTGCTTTTATTTTATTATTTCTAATAATCACTTTTGTGCATGAGCTTGGCCACCTTATTATGGCAAAGCATGCTGGAATCCGCGTATATGAGCTTTCTTTTGGACTGGGCCCCAAAATTTTTAGCATAAAAAAGCAAAAAACAGAATATTCAATAAGGGCTTTCCCTATCGGAGGATTTGTTAGGATTGCTGGGCTTGACGTTGACAAAGAAGATGCAAGTTGTCCGGATCAAGAAAAATATACCAGCAAAAACCCTTGGCAAAAATTTGTTGCCATTGCTGCTGGCCCAATTATGAATCTGATTCTTGCAGTCATGCTCTTCTTTTTTGTCTTTATGTCCCAAGGAATGCCTGTAGGGTTTTCAAATGAAGTTGCCTCTGTTCTTCCGGGATCTCCAGCAGAAGCTGCTGGCATTAAACCTGGGGATGTTCTGGAGGGCATCAACGGCAAGTCTTTCCCAAAAATGGAAGATGCTGTTGACTTAATACACAAGAGCAGCAATAAGCCGCTGGACCTTGCCATTAAACGCGGAGGAGCCTCGTTAGCGGTTAAGGTCACCCCAAAGTACAATGAGAAGATGAGGGTTGGGCTGATTGGCTTTTCTCCAAAAATTATATATAGGCACTTCAATATTGCGACTGCTTTAGCAGAAAGCTTTTGGCAAACCATAAAAATGGCAGGGCTAATCGTCTATTATTTGGGACTACTAATTATAGGCAAGGTTGCGGCTGGCGACATTATGGGCCCGGTTGGCATTGCCCAGGTTTCTGGAACCTTTGCAGCACAAGGGATAATAGCATATGCCCAGTTTATTGCTTTCTTTAGCATCAACGTAGCAGTATTAAACTTATTGCCCTTGCCTGCTCTGGATGGAGGAAGACTCTTCTTTGTAGTGCTGGAAGCGCTTAGGGGAAAACCTGTGGACATTGAAAAGGAGAATAAGGTTCACTACGTTGGACTGGTGCTTCTGCTCGCCTTGGCTGCAATCATAACGGTAAATGATGTGTTGCGTTTATTTGGGCGCTAGAGCCACCACCCCTCCTCCCCATGCCTCACCCTATGTCTTACTTGTCGCAACGTTGTTCTGACTGTCCCTCTCCATTTTCCAATGGAGAGGGAGAAAATCTCCCTACTAAACAATTAACTATTTGCGGGTGAGGTGAGCCTCAGCAGCTAACACTGTATTCTTCATCAACATTGCAATGGTCATGGGCCCTACTCCTCCTGGAACAGGAGTAATGAATCCTGCCACCTTGGAGGCCCCTTCAAAGTCAACGTCTCCCACTAGCCTGCCCTCTATCTTTGTTGTCCCTACATCAATTACCACTGCTCCTGGTTTTACCATTTCTCCTGTTATAAGCCTGGGGACCCCAACCGCAACCACCAGCACATCCGCCTCCCTGCAAACCGCTCCCAGGTCTGCTGTTCTAGAATGAGCAATTGTAACAGTAGCATGCTGCTCCAAAAGCAAAAAAGCTACCGGCTTACCCACAATATTGCTCCTCCCAACCACTACAGCCCTTTTGCCTTTAAGTTCAATGCCTGTGGATAAGATCAGGTCCATTATTCCCTGCGGGGTACACGGCACAAACCCCTTTTCTCCGCCAACAATTAGCTTCCCGGCAGTCACCGTACACAATCCGTCAACATCTTTATGTGGGGAAATAATATCTAAAAGCTTTCTCTCGTTTAAATGTTTGGGCACAGGGAGCTGCACCATAAGCCCAAATATATTCGTATCCGCATTTAGCCCCTTTAGCAAGTCTATCACGATTTCCTCTCTAACGTTTTCGGGTAAGTGATGCACCTCGGAGAACATCCCAAGTTCTTCGCATGTTTTTGCTTTTGAAGAAACATAGGTTTTTGAAGCAGGATTGTCTCCGATTAGCAAAACCGCAAGCTTTGGAACGACCCCTTTTCCACTAAGCGCCTGCACCCTTATTTTTAATTCCTCTTTTATTTTTGCTGCCCTTAATTTCCCATCAATTATTTGTGCCATAAGTTATCCACACTCCTATCCACAGGCCTACGTCCCTCGACTACGCTCGGGACTTCGGCCTGCAAGCAGCCCCTAAGGGCTTATTTGCCAACACAGAAACTCGAAAACACTCGATCCAATAATTCATCTGTAACCACTTCTCCTGTTACTTCACCTAGCGCTAAAACCGCGTCTTTAACGTCTAGCGCCACAAACTCCGCATCCATATCTTTGCTCAAAGAATCCAATGCTTTTTCTAATGCCTTTTGGCTACGAGTGATTGCCTCTACTTGTCTCTCGTTTGTCAAGACAATGTCGGCATCCAAAGAAAACCCTTGCTTAGAAACAAAGTAATTATATATGGTTTCTTCGAGCACATCAACCCCTTCTCCAGTTAAAGCCGACACGCTTACCCCATCAGCCTGACCACTTGCCTTTGCCTTGTTCTTTTGAAGGTCTGCCTTGTTGTTTACTACTATAACCCGATTAGGGTCCACAGCCCTCAAAAGGTCCAGGTCTTCTTTTGTTTGTACATCAGAGCCATCCAGCACCAATAGCATCAACGGGGCTGTTTCTATCAAGGCCGTCGCCCGAGCTACCCCTATGGTCTCAACCCTATCCTTTGTCTCCCTAATTCCAGCCGTATCTACAACCCTAAGCAACATCCCCTTTATGTCTATCCATCCTTCCACTACATCCCTAGTTGTCCCTGGGGCCTCGGCTACAATTGCCTTGTCTTCTTTTAACAGCGCATTTAATAGGCTAGACTTGCCAACGTTTGGCTTTCCAATAATCGCAACTACTTGCCCAGAGGTCACAATTTCTCCTGTAGAAACCGTCCTTAAAAGCCCTTGTAAGCCCCCAATTATCGCCTCTATGCCGCTTTTTGTTGCCTGACGATCCAAGGGAGGAATATCTTCCGAAAAGTCTATCTCTGCCTCTAAGGCGGCCAATGTACCCAAAAGAGCCTCCCTCCATCCTCGAGTCTTTTTTGAAAGATTCCCTTCCATTTGCGCTTCTGCCAAAAGCACGGCTTCAGGGGTTTTAGCCTTAACCAGCCCAACCACTGCCTCAGCTTGAGACAAGTCCATTTTGCCAGACAAAAATGCTCTTTTTGTAAACTCCCCTCTTTCGGCTAAACGCGCCCCACCAGCAATAATCTCAGCTAAAATTAACCTGGCCACAGCCTGGCCCCCATGGCAAAAAATTTCAACAACATCTTCCCCAGTATAGGTTTTGGGGGCCGCCATATACACAACCATCACCTCGTCAATCGCCCTTCCGTCACCACTTTTTATATGCCCGTGCACCAGCAAATGAGAAAAAAAGTCGTTCGCTTGACTGGGATTTGAGTAGGTTTTTTTGATGATCTCTAGAGCACGGGGCCCGCTTATTCGAAGCGCAGCCAAACCCGCCTCTCCAATTGGGGTGACGATTGCAGCAATAGTATCGGGCTCCATAGGAATTAAACCCCGGCCTTTTTTAGACTATTCTTTCCCTTTAGGGGCAATAATAAGCCTTCTTTGGTCTCTTTCGCCTTCGCTATAGGTTTTAACGTCCGGATCTTTTTCCAGCACCAAGTGAACAAACAGCCTCTCTCTTCCTGTTAAAGGGGGAAGCATTACTTCCTTGCCTGTTCTTTTTACTTCCTCCGCTTTTTCGCGAGCCAACTTTTCTACGCTTTGCTTCTGCTTGTCCCTGTATCCCTCTGCATCAACCGTAACCCTAACCTTTCTTCCGGCCTTTCTGCTCGCCGCAACTCCAACAATAGACTGCAACGCATCAAGGGTTGCCCCTTCTTTTCCTATGATCCTGCCCATGTCCTCGCCTCTTATGCTCAAAGAGACATCTTCGTTCTCTCCCTTGGAAACAGAAACCAGGGCCATAAACCCAGTTCTGTCTAAGATTCCCTGCAAGAAGCTTAAGGCAAAGTCCTTGGACGACCCCTTGATGGACACCTCTACCTCTGCTGCCTCTACCCCAAAAACCCCCAAAACCCCTGTTTTCCCCTCTTTTAAAACCTTAACCTCAACGTCTTCTCTTTTTACCCCCAACACCTTAAGCGCGGCCTCAGTTGCCTCTTCAACCGTGTTTCCCTTCATTACCATTGTATCCATGTTCTTTCCTCCTTAGCTAAAATGTTCCACGTGGAACATTATTTTTTCATTATTCGAGCAATGTAGAGCTGCTGTCCTACTGCAACCAGGTTAGTAACGACCCAATAAAGCTGTACTCCTGACGGGAAAGGGATGCTTACAAACGCAATGAAAAAAGGCATAAACATCATCATCCCCCCCATTCCAGGGGCCTCCCCCTGCCCTGGCATGGTTTTTTGGGACAAATATGTGGTCAGCCCTATTAATGTAACCAAAACATAGCTGGGGTCAGGAACTGCTAGATTGTGCATCCACAAAAAAGAGCCTGCGCCGCCAGCCCCAACAATAATTTGTTTGAAATTATTGCTTTGTAACGCCAAAAAAAGCGCAATAAAAAATGGAATTTTCAATAAAAGCGGCAGGCAACCCCCCAAAGGGTTTACTTTTTCTGTTTTATAGAGATCCGCAAGCTCTTTTTGTAGTTTATCGGGCTTGTCCTTGAGCTCTTCCTGGATCTTTTTCATTTTAGGCTGCAGCCTTTGCATGGCAGCCATTTGCACCACGGATTGAAACGTTAATGGATAAAGGGCAAGGTTAACCACAACTGTTAATAATATGATTGCCCAGCCATAGTTTCCCGTGGCAGCATAAAAAACGTTTAAAACCTGCAGCATAATGTCTGACAAAAATGCAATCGGATTCATTAAAACCTCCTAAGTCAAAAATGTTCCACGTGAAACATTATGGCACTAGATCCACTCCACCGGGACAAAAAGGATGGCACCTTAGTACCCTCCTGGCCCCTAACCATGCCCCATGCCCCACCCCGTGTTTGTCCACGGCCTCAATTGTATACTGTGAACAGCTAGGATAAAACCTGCACGACCTAGGCAAAAGCGGAGAAATAAATCGCCTGTAAAAAGATAAAATAAAAACCAAGGTACTTTTGCCCATCTATATCAACAGCCCTGCTTCCTTAAAAGCCTGTTCCACATCCGAACACAAAAAAGAAAACTGCCTGTTTTTTGCCATAATAAAAGGAAAAACCACTATGCTCTTTTCTTTTGCTATGCGGCCTTTCAGCCTTGCCATTGCTGCTTTAATCCTTCTGCGAATGCGATTTCTGGTAACAGCTGTCCCTAGCTTTTTTTTGGTGGCAATCGCTATAATGCTACCTTGCCCTTTCTCCCCTGCCCCAACAACCATTGATAGTGTATTTCGGTTTGTGTAGTGTCTTCCTCTTTTTAGGGCTTCGGCTAAAAGGCTTTTTTTCATTTAGGACGAAACCGTAAGCCTACGGCGACCTTTTCCCCTACGTGCCTTTAAGACTCCTTTGCCTCCACGGCTTGAGTTCCTACTTAAAAACCCGTGTTTTTTCTTTCTTTTCCTATTATGCGGCTGAAAAGTTTGCTTCATATTTCACCTCAGATTTTCTCTAAAAACGAACACTCATTATAGTGTCAAGTACTTAAGAGGTCAACTGATTTTTTCTTTTCAGAGACAAAATTCGCTCGCACCCACCAAGCTATCAAGTTCTTTGCCTGCGCTGACACAAATGGGACTTGCAGCGTTCATAAGATTCTGCTAGTATATGTGCCTTGCGCGGAAGAAACAGTTATCCACAGAAAAAAGTGTTGTGGATAACACTGTTGATAACTTGTTTTTTATTATTATAGTGGGAAATTTGAGGGGTGGGACAGGCTTTGGGCTAGGGTAGGGCGAGTTTTATGTAGTCTTAGGGAATCTAGGGAAAAAAGAATTTTTATCTAATCAAATTTCATGTGTGGATAAGTAGATATGAACCAAGATCATGTTGATGTAAGTTATGTTTGGAACCAGGTTGTACCGCAACTTGAACAAAGCTTAAACAAGCCCATTTACGAAACGTTAATTTCTTCCACAAAACCACTTTCCTGTCAAGACGGAGTTGTTTTAATCGCAGTACCCAATGAAATTGTAAAAGAGTGGCTCTCAAGACACTGTAAGACATTAATTGAAAAAGAATTACTGCGCCTTTTCCCTGATTTAAAGGGTGTTGATTTTGTTGTAGGGTCCAAAGATCTGTTTACTACTCCGGCTATGGACAAAACCGGCCAGCCTATTTATCTTGAAAAACCTTCGGAGCCGGAACGGGTTGTTCCTGGTTCTATTTATCTTAACCCGCGCTATGTCTTTAAAACTTTTGTTGTTGGACACGGCAACCGGTTTGCGCAAGCAGCAGCGCTTGCGGTTGCAGAATCTCCGGCTACCGCATATAATCCTCTGTTTTTATACGGCGGGGTAGGGCTTGGAAAAACCCATTTGATGCAAGCAATTGGCCACTATGCCCTATTGGCAAACCCGCAGGCAAAAGTTTTATACATCACCTCCGAAATGTTTACAAATGAATTAATCACCTCTATTCGCGACGACAAAACTACCGCATTTAGGAATAAATACCGGGGCATTGACATTTTAATGGTGGATGACATCCAGTTTCTTGCCGGAAAAGAGCGGACCCAAGAAGAATTCTTTCATACCTTTAACGCCCTCCATGAAGCAAACAAACAGATTATTGTTTCCAGTGATCGTCCTCCAAAAGAAATTCCTACTTTGGAAGAGCGCCTTCGTTCTCGTTTTGAATGGGGGCTCATTGCGGACATCCAGCCTCCGGATTTTGAAACCCGCATCGCCATTTTACAAAAAAAGGCGGAAATCAGCGAGCTTTCTGTCCCTTACGAAGTACTCACTCATATTGCTTCAAAAATTTCATCTAACATTAGGGAATTAGAAGGAGCGCTGATCCGCATTGTTGCCTTTGCCTCTTTAACTGGCCACGATATTACCACTGCTTTGGCGGATGAGGTTTTAAAGGACCTTATCTCGCCCGAAGAAAAGCCCACTTTAACCATCGGCTCCATTAAAAAAGTAGCGGCAGAATACTACAGTGTAAGGTTTGATGATATGTCTGCAAAAATTCGCACCAAGGAAATCGCAAATGCCAGACAAGTGGCCATGTTTTTGGCTAGGGAACTAACTAATGCTTCTCTTCCTAAAATAGGAGAGGAATTTGGCGGCAGGGACCACACCACGGTTATGCACGCCGTAGAAAAAATAAAAACCGCTGTAAATAAAGAAAAAGAAATTGCGGAAGCCGTAAAAGATATAAAAGAAAGATTGAAAAAGTACTCTACTTAATAATATAATTAGGCTGTGGGTATCCCTGTGCATAACATGTTGAAAGCTGTGGTTAAGTGTGGCCTTGTACACAGGGGAAAGTAAGTAAGAAGGATTAAGAAAGAGTTGTTAAAAGTTATCCTAAAGTTATATACATCAATTGTGGGTAACTTTTAATCTTTTTTAGCTTAATAGTAATAAAAAAATAGGTTATCCACTTATCCAGAGCTATTACTATTACTACTAAAAATATATAAATACATTATCATTATAGAAGGGTAGGGAATAAACATGGAATTTATGTGTGAAAAAGACATTTTAATGAGTGGGGTTTCGGTGGTAGAAAGGATTGTTTCGTCAAAAAGCACGCTCCCAATTATTGGCAATGTTTTAGTTGAGGCAAAAAAGAATGGGATAAAAGTTTCCGCTAATAATTTAGAGTTGGGCATTGAGATGTTTTTAGAAGCCAAGGTAGCAAAGGAAGGCTCTATTCTTATCCCGGCAAAAACATTAGCTGCCATGGTTTCAAAGCTGCCCAAAGGGAATATAGATTTTAAGGTCTCAGAAAAAGGAATGATTAAAGTTTCTTACAGCCAGTCACATTTTAGCATCCACGGTCTTCCCCCGGACGAATTTCCAACACTGCCAAAAATAAAAGAAGAAAAAGTAGTTACCATTGGTTGTGGTATATTTTTAAATATGATCAAAAAAACCATTTTTTCGGTTTCTACCAGCGAAGATAAATACGTATTAAACGGAGTACTGCTTGAAGTCGGGCGTTCCGGAGTCAGCGGAGACAATTCCAATGTTCGTCTCGTGGCAACCGACGGGTACCGCTTGGCTAAAATAGGAGAAAAGATAAAAGATGTTCCCAATGTGGAAGTGAAAATAATTATACCGTCAAAAGCCCTGGTAGAATTAAGTAAGATTTTAGCCGGAGCGGAAGAGGATGAAGAAATAAATATTTCCATAGGTAAAGATCAAATTGCTTTTAGTTTGCAAAACACATTTTTAGTTTCCAGATTAATTCAGGGGCAATTCCCCGACTATAAGCAGGTAATTCCAAGGGCTACGGCCACAAAATTAACCATTCCTACCCAATTACTTTTAGATTCCTCCGAAAGAGCTGCGGTTATTGCCAGTAGCAGTGCAAATGTTGTTAAGTTTGAGTTAAAAGCAGACAAACTACACATCTTGGCAACAGCGCCAGAAGTTGGAAGTGTTGACGAAACCATAGACGTAGAAGTAAAAGGTGCAGATAAGACCCAGGTTGCTTTTAATGTGAGACTAATTACAGACGTGCTTAAAGTAATAGACCAACCTAATATTATGGTTGAAATATCAGGACCACTTAGTCCGGGGGTATTTCGGCCAGTGGAAGGGTTGGACTACATTTATATTGTTATGCCGATCCGTACACAGGAGACATCCGCCTAAACATGGTTACATCTCTCCGGCAAATTTTGGAAGGGAACCCATTTTTCCAAACGCTAAAATTTTCTTCTGCGTGGGATAAAGCACTGGGGCAGCACATTACCAAACATGCCCGGCCAGTTAAGTTTCAGGACGGGATTTTAACTATTGCTGCCAGCTCGCAAGCGTGGGCAACACAGCTCCGTTTTCTGGCTGCAGAAATAAAGGCAAAGCTAAACCAGTTTTTTGGGAAAGAAGAAATAGTGGGAGTAAGGTTTTTTGTTGACATGAAAGAAGGCAATCAAGGAAAACAGGAAAAAGAGAAAGAAAAAGAAGTTGAGGAAAAAAACTTCACCTGTATTCTTTGTGGCGTAAAAATAGGCAAGGCCGGACAGTGCCAAACCTGTAAACAACAAGAAAAAGAGGACCGCAAAAACAGGGCAATGGGGATATTTAGAAAAACCCCCTGGATTTCTTTTTCGGAAGCAGCCGCATGGGGCAAGCCAATAGAGAGGGAAGAATTTGACCGTGCCAAAAAACGGATCAAAGAAGGTTTTTATGACCAACTCTGGAAAGCAGCCAAAGAACTTTCAAGAAAAGAGCTAAAAGACGTTTCAAAAATTAGAAATATATTATATGATTATGTAATGGTAAAAACCGGCAAAAAACCGGGAGAGCTGAATGTGAAAATATTGCAAAAAAGCATTCCAGCTAAGCTTTGGCAGATAATCAAAGAAACGGTGAAAAATTAAAATGGCAGGCAAAAAAGAAGACGAGACGCAAGCCGGACACAAATACGACGCTTCTAATATTAAAATATTAGGCGGGATCGAAGCAGTACGTAAACGCCCAAGCATGTATATTGGCTCTACTGCCAAAGGCGGATTACACCATCTCATTTATGAAGTAGTAGACAACTCTGTAGATGAGGCTTTGGCCGGATATTGTGATACAGTGGTAATAGAAATCCGCAAGGGTGAAATCATCTCCGTTTTCGACAATGGCCGCGGTATTCCCATCGACTTACACAAAGAAGCCAAAAAGCCGGCTGCAGAAGTAGTTTTAACAACTCTTCATGCCGGAGGAAAATTTGGTACCGGCGGATATAAAGTTTCCGGTGGGCTGCATGGGGTAGGGGTCTCGGTTGTAAATGCGCTTTCCGAATGGATGGAAGTAGAAATTAAAAGGGACGGTAAATGCTATAACCAGCACTTTGATCGCGGCAATCCAAAGACCCCCAAAATAAAAGAAGATAAAGAAGCAAAAACCAAAACCGGAACAGAGGTAATCTTTTTGCCTGACTCCGAAATTTTTCCAGAAATTAAATTTGATTACGACTATATAAAATACCGGCTCAAAGAACTCGCCTTTCTAAACAAAGGCCTCAAGATTATTCTAAAAGACTTGCGTACCGCAAAAGAAAAAAGCGAAACATTTCACTATGAAGGCGGAGTGGTCTCGTATGTTGAACATTTAAACGAAGGCAAAGAAATGCTTTACAAGCCGCCGATTTATATTGTGCAGGAAAAAGACAATGTATTTGTAGAGGTTTGTTTGCAGCACGTAAAAGATTATTACGACGAAAACACCTATTCTTTTGTAAACTGTATTAAAACCAAAGAAGGTGGCACCCACCTGGTAGGCTTTAAATCCGCAATTACAAAAGCGATTAATACCTATGCAAGAAAAAACAACTTCTTAAAAGAAGAAGAAAGCTTACAGGGCGAAGACCTGCGCGAAGGCCTTACCGCGGTAATTAACTTGCGAATTTCTAACCCGCAGTTTGAGGGGCAGACTAAAACCAAGTTGGGCAATAGCGAAGTAAAAGGAATTGTAGACTCTGTAGTAAACGACGGGCTTTCGGTTTTTATGGACAAAAACCCTGCGGCTGCCCGCGCAATCATAGACAAGGGACTCCTGGCATATCGCGTGCGGCAAGCAGCCAGAAAAGCCCAGGAACTGGAAAGAAAAAAATCCGCACTTGATACCGCAACCCTGCCGGGGAAGCTGGCGGATTGTTCGGAATCAAACGCTGAAAAATGCGAGATCTTTCTTGTAGAAGGAGATTCCGCAGGCGGCTCCGCAAAACAGGGAAGGGACCGCCGCTTCCAGGCGATTCTTCCTTTAAAAGGAAAAATTCTAAACGTTGAAAAAGCCCGGATCGATAAAATTTTGGCCAACGAAGAAATTCGTACGCTTATTACTGCAGTTGGACCGGGAATTATTTCCGGCCTTAAGGAAGAAAAAGACGAAAACGGCAACGGCTCCGAAAAAGACATTGCCAAAGAACTCCGCTACCACAAAATCGTAATCATGACCGACGCGGATGTTGACGGTGCGCATATTCGCACCCTGCTCCTAACTTTCTTTTACCGGTATGCCAGGGAAACAGTAGAAGGCGGATATCTCTATATTGCGCAGCCGCCGCTTTATTTGGTTAAAAAAGGGAAAGAAGAGCACTATGCTTACAGCGAAAAAGAAATGGAAAAAACCAAAAAAGCTATGGGAGAACAGGGAGTAAATATACAGCGCTATAAAGGCTTGGGAGAAATGAACCCAACGCAGCTATGGGAAACAACCATGAACCCTGAAACCAGAACCTTATTGCGGGTGGAACTGGAAGACGCAGAAGTTGCGGATGAAATTTTCAAAATTTTAATGGGGTCGGAAGTAGAGCCCCGCAAAGCCTTTATCACTGAAAATGCAAAACTAGTAAAACGTCTAGACATATAAGAAGGGAATCGGTTTCATGGCGAAGGATAAAAAAGAATCTGAAGAAAAGAAAAAAAGAACGCGGGGAGAAAGCATTCCGCGGCAAGACACCCAAAAAATAATCGGGACCTCTTTAGAAGAGGAAATGAAGACTTCTTACCTTGATTATTCCATGAGCGTTATTGTTGGCCGCGCGTTACCCGACGCACGCGACGGGTTAAAGCCCGTACACCGTAGAATTCTTTTTGCCATGGACGAGCTTGGACTACAGCCAGGCAAGCCCTACAAAAAATCTGCCAGGGTAGTCGGAGAAGTTTTAGGTAAATATCATCCGCATGGAGACACAGCTGTTTATGACGCAATGGTGCGCATGGCCCAAGATTTTTCTATGCGCGGAATGCTGGTAGATGGGCAGGGGAACTTTGGATCCGTAGACGGAGACTCTCCAGCAGCCATGCGTTACACAGAAGCGCGCTTGTCTCACCTTGCCATAGAGCTGTTGGCTGACCTGGAAAAAGAGACTGTTGACTTTGGTCCAAACTTTGACGATTCCCTGCAAGAGCCGCTAGTTCTTCCTGCAAAATTTCCTAACCTTTTAGTAAACGGATCCTCCGGAATTGCGGTTGGGATGGCAACCAACATTCCTCCTCACAACTTGGGAGAAGTAATCGACGGAGCAATAGCATTAATTGAAAACCCGGACACCTCGATCGAAGAACTTAGCAAATATATTAAGGGGCCGGATTTTCCTACTGGCGCTATGATTTGCGGTAAAGCAGGAATAAAAGAGGCCTATGCTACAGGCAGGGGGAGCATTAAGCTTCGGGCAAAAGTAGAGTTTGAACCAGCAAAAAACGGCAAAGAAGCGATTATTGTTACAGAGCTTCCGTATCAAGTGAACAAGTCACAGCTTGTTTCCAGAATCGCAGACCTGGTAAAAGATAAAAAAATAAAAAATATTGCAGACCTTAGAGATGAATCGGATCGCAAAGGGATGCGCATTTACATTGAGCTCAAAAGAGACACACCGCGGGACCTGGTGCTCAACCAGCTTTTTAAGCACACAGACATGGCTTCTTCTTTTGGCATTAACATGGTGGCCCTGGTAGATGGAGCGCCGCGCCAGCTGAATTTAAAAGAGCTTTTAGAAATATATCTAAAACACCGCGAAGAAGTAGTGACGCGTCGTACCAAATATGAACTAAAGAAAGCGGAAGAACGCGCGCATATTTTAGAAGGGCTGTTAATCGCGGTTAAAAATATTGATGCGGTTGTACAGCTGATCAAAAAGTCCAAGTCCGTAGACGATGCGCGCAAAGGGCTGATGCAAAAATTCCATCTTTCACAAATCCAGGCGCAAGCAATCCTGGACATGCGGCTGCAGAGACTGACCCAGCTGGAAACCTATAAACTGGAAGAAGAGTACAAGGAACTCAAGAAATTAATTGCAGACCTCAAAAAGCTGCTGGCAAGCAGAAAACTTCTTTTGGAACTGGTGAAAAAAGAACTTTTGGAAGTAAAAGAAAAGCATCAAGACCCGCGCAGGACCCAGCTGGTTAAAGAAGCGGAAGAAATAGACGAAGAAGAGTTAATCCCGGATGAAGAAGTGGCAATCTTTATTACCCGAGACGGATACGTGAAAAGAACACAAAGCAACTTTTTTCGGTCACAGCAAAGGGGAGGGCGCGGAGTAGCAGGGATGAATACACGGGAAGAAGACGAAATAGAACAGATTTTTGTTGCTTCTACGCACGCAGTGCTCCTCTTTTTCTCTAACAAAGGAAAAGTTTATCGGGTTAAAGCGTACGATCTGCCTGAAAGTTCCAGGGGAGGCAAGGGGCAGTCAATTGCAAACTTCCTTGAGCTTACTATGGGAGAAGTGGTTAAAGCTGCAATTCCGGTTACAGACTTTAATGCCAAGAACGCGTTTTTGGTAATGTGCACATCCGGAGGAGTAATCAAGAAAACAGAGCTCAATGCGTTTGCAAACATAAGGCGCACAGGAATTGCAGCCATTAAATTAAAAGGGGAAGACGAATTGCGCTGGGTCAAGCAATCCAATGGCAGTGAAGATGTCATCATCGGCACCAAAAACGGTCTCATGATCCGCTTTCCAGAAAAAGACGTAAGGCCTATGGGTCGAACTGCTTCCGGGGTCAAAGGGATCTCGCTTCGCAAAGGGGACAAGGCGGTTTCCATGGACGTGGTTACAGGCAACCCGGATTTGTTAATGGTCTCTGCAGATGGGTACGGCAAAAGGATGAAAATCAAAGAATTTGAACCGCAAAAGCGCGGAGGCAAAGGCCACATTGCCATGAAACTTCGCGACAAAGACGAAGTTGCTGCCCTGTGTTTAATCAGTTCGGAAGATGAGCTTCTCTTTGTCTCTTCCAAAGGGACCATGACTCGCCAAACCGCAGAAGGGATTTCCGCCCAAGGCCGCTATGCCAAAGGGACGCGACTCCAGCGTATGGACGAAGGGGATTATTTGGTAAACGTGGCGCGGGTAGTTACGCCCGTAGAAAAAGACGAAGAAAAGTCTTCTTAAACTGAAATTTCCTCAAGCAACCTCCGATACATATATAATCTTAGAGAATTTTTGTTTGACAAATTTTATGGGCAGAGATATGATTAACGTCTACTTTCTCTAGGAAAGCCAACAATAAGGAAAGAGAGGGAAACAAGATGAAAAAAGGTTTAATTTTAGGTGTATCTTTGGTAGTCGCAATGTTTTTTGTTTGTGGATTCGCCGCCTCCCCTAAAACAGCAGCTGTCCCTTCCAAGCC
>JAPLLA010000037.1:0-1481 GCA_026387795.1 Candidatus Saganbacteria bacterium
ACTATCCATTTTAATTGCCTATATTCTTGAATTTGGTCTTCTTTCCCTTTTTCGTCTGGCCTTACATCTTCGTGCGGTAAAATCGGATTTCTCCCGTGTTCTGCACGGTAAACTTCTCTTAAAAACCGATTATAATTGTCTCTCATCGCTGTTCCCAATCCTGCTTCACGCGTATCCGCGCTGGTAGGATCCAGCGTTGCGCTTTGTAAAGCAGGGATCAGGTCTCTTAAGTATTTTCTTGCCACTAATTCTACTCTGGGGCTATTTGCTTTTACGGTTTTCAGGTTTGGAGCCTCGGTTGCTTCTCCCAGTAACGCCGTAACCAGCGCCACAGTTTGGTCTTCGGTTTGAGTTGCTGTTACCATAATTTTTTGCACTCCAGGCAATAGGGTTGGGGTAAGCGTTCTAGGATCTTTGGGCTCTAGCTTATCTCTTAAATGTTTAGCAACTTGTTTTGCATCTTTAATCCTGTCTGCAGCAGGTCTGCCGGTGTGTTGTTCTCTTGTTTTCAGATGCCCTTCCAAAACCTTGTCGTTTTCTTCTTGTAAATAAACCACTTTTACGGTTGGAACCATAGCTGCTCCCTGGAGCCCAAGACCTCTGGCAACTTGCGCCACTCTTTCGGATAAAACTTTGGCCATTTCCGGTCCGCAAGAAACCACTACTGGACCGCCTTTTAAAAGTGCTTCTTTAATGTCCCTATCTAAAATTGCGTAATCTACGCCATAACTGCTTTCTGCTGCCACGTATCTCCCTTGCAAGGCTCTCCCCCAGAATACGTCCGGACTTTCTCTTTCGCTACCCACATCTCCTGCGGTTTCGCGGGTGGTTTTAACTTTTAGAATAGTGGCGCTTTTGTCCTTTTCCAGTCTTTCCAATATTGTGGTTTTGCCAATCCCGGACGCTCCAACCAAAATTGTTAAATTGGTCCTTCTTGGTTGTATTTCCAATGCTGACAATTCTTCAGGCGTAAGTATTTTTTGTCTTGCGGCAAATAGCGCTGCTTCTTTTAACATTAAGGCTATGTCAGGGGCTTGCATGTCTCTTGGGCTATATCCGTCAATATCATAAAAACTTGCAATAATATTAGCTGCATGGCAAATGCTGGTTGCACCCGATCTTCTCCCTCCATTTGCTACGTCAACCAAAAGATCATAGATTGGGAAGCGTAAAATATCTGCGGTAGGAAGAATAACATCACTGGTTTTTCTGGTAAACCACCTGGTTGCTCTTGCAACCAAAGAGGCAGGAACTTCGCCTCTCATAATGTAGTCTATAGCATCTTCGCTAAACGCTCCTCCCAAACCACGCCTGCCATAAATCCACGCTACTTCTCTAATTGCCGCAACTTGCCCATCCGAACAGTGCCAGCCGTTTAAAACCTTGGAACGATCCAGGTCTCCCCCTGCTTCCACGCTTGTTTGTACGCGTAAACTGCTTTTTTGCTTTGCCAGATCTGTGACTTTCCCTTTTTGTACTGC
>JAPLLA010000037.1:1541-12034 GCA_026387795.1 Candidatus Saganbacteria bacterium
CCGCCGTCTCCGCCTTCTTTTGCCGGTTTTTCGCTTCCTCTTAAAATGCCTACTAGGTCTTTATCTGTGCGAGCAACCAAAACAAAGGAGACCAGCCCTGCTTCAGGAAAAGAAACATCCGGGACCTCTCTTTCTACTCCATCTACGTTAACTTTTTTGGTTGCTTTGCCTAGTAAATGGCTAAGAATCAAGGGCATAACTTTCTTGTGTCCTTCTGCAGTATAAAAACCGCGCACATATCCTTCGGCAGGCAAAAAGAGCTGCGGACAAAGCACTTCTGCCTCTATCCCTTGGTCTGCCAGTTGTTGTACCAGGTATTGCATCCATTCCCAAGTACGGTGGCTTGCCACTGTATCCGGCTTGGCTTTAACAGTCACAAACTTTACCTTGCCTGAGCGGATGTCTGCCGCGGAAATTCCCTTATTCCTATACCGGTCTCTTCCGGATTGCAGCCACTCTACTGGGTTTGATAATATTTTAGCAAATATACTTGGTCCCATTTTAATTCCCCTTTACTCCATAACCAATGGCCTTGCATTAGCCAACATAGTTTCTCTTGTATCTACTCTCACCGGGTTTAGTCCATCCCAAAACTCTTTTACTGATAACGGAAATCCGAATAATGGCTGTCCGGCAGTCATGTTTGTTTCGGTTAAAAAGAATCTCCCTAAAACAGGGTCTTTCCCTTTCCCTTTAGTTTTGGTATCTAGTGCCAAAGGAACCACTGCATGGCTCTCTACTGCTCTCCCCTTGGGACCCAATCGGCACAAGTGCTGTCTGGCAACAACTGTATCTGGCAGTACCCCAAAAGTTGTTCCGTCGTCAGTAAGCCACAAGTCATAAAGTACGATCATTTTCTCTTTGCTGGTTTCTCCAAAAAATCTCATTTTGCGGTTAATTTTTGCCCCTTCTATCATTACATAGTCTGGGATAGAGATGTTTGCTTTTTCCGGAGGTAAAACTTCTGCGGCAATAAGAATTGCATGGCTTCCTATTTTGGTCCCCTCTTTGAATCTGCTCTTTCCTCCAATATAAACATGGGCAATATCTGCAATTTCCACTCCGCCAATATTGCAGGACCCATCTGCACGAATGGCCACTTGTTTGGTGGTCACCACCCGGATTTCTTTACCCTCTTCTTGCCTGGATAAGGCTTTTTGTAGGTTCTCTTTTACGGAACCAGTAACAGCAATTTGAATAATATCGCTGCTTGTAACCCCTGGTTTAAAGGTGAGCGCTGCTGCCTCTGTGGTTATAAACAAATGCTTTATTGCTTCAAGCTCCCCTTCGATATCTGATGTTGCAATCGCCCCATATTCATAAACACTTACCTTTACAGTATCCGGGTAATCCAAGCGGGTCCCGCTGGCATCTGCAAGCGCTATTTTGGTTTCTCTCTCAACGGCTCCGTTCTCGTCTTTTTTTGCGGGATCATAAATTTCATCTGCAAGCTTAAATGCGGGTGCTGCTAATTCCAGATTCCCGAACCTAACCCCTTTTTCTATGTTATGGCCAATCAATAGCCCCTGCCAATGCCTGTGGAGGCTCCGCATGGTTTGGTTTGCTCCAAGCGCTTGTTGTAAACTGCGCGCATAAGCAAGATGTGTTCCCACATCCGCAAAAAAGTCTACCGCACCGATCATAATCTTACATCCGCACAGTCTTTCCTCTTCTGGCTTATTCTTGCTTTCTTCAATAAGCCTTGTTCTGGTTTCTACTAGTTCTCTGTGCAAGTCTTCAACGTTTGGATATTCGGATTGGTAGTTAGCAAAAATTCTGTCGGTAATTTCTTTGGGCATGCCTGAAACTAAAAACAAACACTGTGCAATATACCATTGCTTTACCCAGTCTTCTTTTGTCCCCCCTCCGGTCTTCTCTTTTCCCGGATACCCGTCTCCCCATCTTTCAACACTACGTTCCATCATGGCCTCTGGCACGCGCTTAGAAAAGTCCAGCTCTCCTAGTAACAAGGTTAAAGGCATTCCGTTTGACCCTGCTTGCCCGTAATAAAAACGGAGGAGCCCCAGCCCTTCTTCGGAAAAATAAATATTAAAAGTGTTCAAATATGTAAATCTTAAATTTGTAGCGATGTTAATCGCCAAGTTGATTGCTTTTTTATAAACCCCTTTTGACGCCAATTTCTGGGCAACCTCTCCTTTTACCTCTACTGCTGCTTCGTCTTGAGCGGGGCTTTGTGCTGCTTCTACAAAAAACTGCTGCCATTTTGTATCATAGGCTTCTAGTAAGCGTTCTTTTACCGGGGCAGAGACACCGCTGTTCTCAACATCCTCTCTTGGAAGATTTGGTTTAAACTCAAGCTTTTCTGCGGTTGGGTTCTCAAACAAATGACTTATTGCCGCTAGTTGGTCTGCGGGAATGTCTGTGCTTTTAATGCTTTCCCCTTTTGTTGCCGCTACTACATCGGCAAGCCCTTGTTTGTCTTGGGGAGTTAAAGAATATAGGCCTATTTCCGTGCTTTCCATAAACACTTTTCTAAAAAAAGCTCCTATGGGCATTTTTGCCAAAGGAGAGGCTCCTTCTACTTTTCTGCGGTCTTTTTCTTCTTTAATGTCTTTGGTTGCTGCTTCTGTTTCATTTAAAAGCCGCATCAGCTCTGGATTATTAAACCCAAACCCATTCAAAGCTACCCTTCTTTTTCTGTAATCCAAAACTGGTTCAGGAGGTTTTTCAGAAAACCCTCCAGCTGCTATTGTCCCATCCTTGTTTGGAACCAGCTGGCCCAAGTGTGCTTGATATGCTCTTTTTTTAGACGGCAACCCAGCAGACGGGGCTCTTTCCCCAAAAAGCGCCATATGAATATTTAGATCTTCCATTGCTTTTTTAAGCGACGTAGAGGTCCCGGCTGCTTTCATTTCGCTGGTACAAGCCACTAAATTATCCGCGGGGTGCTCTACTATTCCCCCTCTTCCCTCGTATTTCATCATTGCAATATTTGGTGCTGTTGATTTTGAAGATCCATTGGCAAGAGTGTCGTTTCCATGCATCATTGCTCCCTTGCTCCCTGCTGCCATAGAAGCAATGTTGTTTCTGGTACCGTTGCCTTGGTTCAGCCTAATTCCTATTCTTAGTTTCTTTTTCCCCATCTTCATGGTTACCATCAGAACTTTTTCCCCGTTCATAATTGCGTGTGCGTTCCCTTTGTTCTTGGAAAGAAAAACCCTTTTCCCGTTTTCCAGTTCCCCTGCATCAAGCACTTCCCCTTCTCGAATATCCGGCCGGTCTACAACCCCAACCCCTATAAGAGTAACTTCTTTACCGCTTACCCCTCTCCCTTCGTCCAGCATTTTTCTTAAATACGGGCTCCCCATAATCTTCTCAAGCGCTCTTTGCGCTTCTACTCTTTCTTCCGGACCCAGGTTTTTTTCATTGACCAGTTCAACCAAAACGTCAATTCCTGCTTTTCTAATTGCCGGCGCCAAAAATTCTTTCCACACTTTGGGCTCCGGAGTAAGCGGCCTTTCGTCTGGAAGTTCAATAGGCTCAGTTTCAGGGACATAAAGATCTCCGCCTTTGGCTGTTTGTGCGGCTACAGTCTCCTTTTCTGCTGCTGAGGAAGCAAGGGCCAGCAAATGTTCCGCGAGTAGTGGCACTGTCTCTCTTTCGTGCGGCAGAGAGAGCTCTTGGGAAGTCATTTCTAAAAGTGCTGTCCTGGCTGCTTTTCTTGCCCGCAAAAGCCCGTCAAATTCTTCTGCGCTAACTGTATCTTCTTTAACAAACGTCCCCAAATATAGTCCTGCGGTTCTATTAAACAGCGCTTGTTTTGTCTCTGGGTTGTCTAAAGCAAAGCTAAAAAGCCGGAGCATTTTTAATCCTTCTTCTACTGCTTCTACGTTTTTGCTTTCCAGTGCAACCTCTATATACTGCCTGACTTCCTGCTCGCGATAAGCAAAAAACGAAGTCAACACCGTGCGCACTGCTTCTCTAAGCATGGGATCAAAGGATCCTTCAGAAAGAGTGTGAAGTAAGGATTCAAAGCTAAAAGGAGAAATACTGTCAATGCTCTTGCCGCTGGTTTGAAGGTGGAGATTTTTTAACGGCGTGGCAAAAAGTCTTTCAATCTCCGCCCCTCCCCTGGTTTTCTTTTGTGCATCTCCTCCGTTTGTACCCCCGGCTGTTCCTGCCATGTCAACAATTGCCCTGTCCAAAGCTGCCACCAGTTCAGCTGGAACCGTAACTTTGTTTTTTTCCGGATCGCGCGGGCCTTCTCCTGCTTTTGGAATAGATCTTTCATATAAAGATAATTGGTAAACCAATAAAATTAATCCAAATTGGGTTTCCAGCCTTCCTCGTTTTAAAAACTCATATGCTCTCTTGGTTGCGTTGCCGGAAATTTCTCCCCAAAGGCTTTTCAGTCCTTCTACGCTGCGTGCTTCATCCGGCAAAGCTGCCAATGGTTTCCCGGCCAGGGCTTTCAATGCAGCTTGTGCTTGTTCTCTTTGTGCCACAGGAAGGTCTTCTTTGGCAGCCAAAAGATTAAGCGCCGCTTTAACCCCTACCAAGTCCACCACCGCAGTCGCTCTTCCTGTTTTGAAACATACTTCCTGTAAAGCTTGGATCCTGCACCCTTCTTCGTGCAAGCGCGTGTCCAAGGAACGCTTGCTTAAGTCGTCTCTGGTTTTATCCCCTACAAAAACACCTGCCAAAGCAGACAGTGTTCCTTTTAAACCAGGCAGATCTTCTTCTTCTTTTGCCACTGTAGAAACCAGTGCCCTTAAAAGATCCACGCAACTATCAAGCAATGTCGGTTTTATTGGTACAGTTGCGGCTCCTCCGCCGCCACCCGCAGGCGCAGCTGCAGAAGCTGGCCCTGCTGCCTGTCTTTGTGTACCTTTGCCTGATCCGGTTTTTGCCACAACATTAGAAACAGGCACAGGCCTTCTGCCGATTATTTGTCTTACTGCTTCTATGTTAAATCCGTTTAACATGTTTCCCCTCTTTTACTTTGTCTTCCCTCTTCCGGGTGCAGGAGCAGCTGTTGCTGGCCCTGCGGCTGGACCACCCCCACCACCGCCTCCTCCTTTTGGAGTAACCCTGACTTCGTCTTCAATAATACGTAATGCTTCTGTTGCTAAAGCCCCTTCTGTCCCTTCGCAGGCTTTCAGTGCCGTTAGTCTCCCTTTTATTGCATCTGTACTGGCATAAACTATTTCCAGCCCCTGCGGCAGCACCCCTGACAGCTCTCTAAAAAGAATTGCTTTTTGTGTTAAATCCCCTTCTCCATCTGCTCTATCCGCTGCATCAAAAACGGCTATCAATTGCTTGACCTGTTCAGTGGCTTCGGTTTTTCTTATTGCTATTTCCTCTAAAACCGTACGGCCTGGAGCAAAAAGTGCCCTATAGAAATTTGCTCGGCTTGTATCCGGAGTGATTCGGTCTTTTTCTATCTTTGTTTGTATGTCAGCCAGAGCTTTAACCAAAGGCAACGGCAGGTTTTTGTGTTGCCTTATCTCCTCTACCAGTCGCAGCGCCGCTCCCCAAATAAAATCCCTTCCTCTCGCCAAATGAACCAGGCTTTGTGCTTCTACAACTTTTCTGGTTAGTTCCGGTTTTTGTTTCCCTACTTCGGCCAAAGCATCCAGCACCTTTGCAGGATCAGAAAAAGCTGTGCTCAAAGGTAAACAAAATGCTATTGCCCTTTTTTCTGCTACTGCATCCAAAGCAATTGCCGCAAGTTCTAATGTCTCCTTGTGCCCAATCTCCCTCCCGTTGATTATGGCTTGCAGTCCTTGTTCGCGTTTGGCTGCATCCGGACTATTTAAAAGCACCAGAACATCCGCATCTGTAACGGTTGTTTTTGCGGCAGGTGCGGTGGGGTTTGGCAGTGACGCCGCAGGAGAAGAGGCAATTGAACGGGAGCCTATTTTGTCGTATAGGGACTTGGCTTCTTTTCCTGACAGGGATGTGGCTTCTTTTCCTTTTTCTATTTTTCCAACCGCCAACTCAAAACGAGTAAAAGGAGAAAGAATCCCGTTTTTGGTTACGGTAAAATTGGGGCCTTGGATTCCGTGTATCCCTCTACGCATAGCTACAACCTCGGAATAAAGCTTGGTTATTCGCTCCGAAAGTTCTGCGCTTTCTTCGGGTGTACAGGTAGCTGCCTGTTGTTTCATTTCCGCAATCTTATCCATTGCATCAACAAATCCCTTTGCAGCTCCTTTAATCCTCATGGAAAACAAAATGGATCGGGCAAAGTGTATGGGGACCATTATTACCACTGCCACCACTAAAGCAGAAAGCACGGGGATAAAAAATCCTTTGCCAGAACCTTCCTCTGTTGCAGCAAAGTCTACCCCCAGCATGTTTTGAATTGCGATTGTAATCTTTTCAAGGGAAGAAAAAAGTGCGGGCAGATCTTTCTGAAACGATGGAGAAGAAACTTGCTGAAAAATAAAACCTGCTGCTATTGCACCAGGTACCAATGTTTTTACTCTTTGATACCATTTGCTTAACGCGTTTTTGGTTGCGTTAAAGCGGTAGCCTTTTAAGGCGCTTACGCTAGAGGACATTTTAGATATTTCCGGTAAAGTTGCGCTCATAGCTTCTTCACACATTCTCCTCTATATATCTATCGGACATTTTGGCCTGAAATCCCACTTTCTCCAAAAAAACAAAAACCCGACTTTTACGCCGGGTTTCAGGTTCTATTTAAACTCCTACCTCTTCTCATATATCTATCGTTTAAAGCTGGCCAAGATTTCACTGAGAAGTAATTATTTTAAAAAGCTTTCCTTTGTCTTTTTTTGAAATTTATTCCGGTTGTTTTCGATAGTTACCTAGCAAGGGAAAGTGATATAATGTTCAAGTTCTTTATGAGAAAAGCTTTTATTTTAATAATTTGTTTTTGTTTTTTTGCAGCCCCAGCCAATGCAATCGAACAAAATCTGCTTAAAAACGGGGATTTTGAATCGGGCCTCGTAAAAGGGCTGCCTGCAGAGTGGGGAAAAGAACCGTACAATGCTTCGCTTGGAAAAGACGGACCTTCCGGCAAAAGCTATCTGCGCATCATCAACAAAAAAGAGTCTATGTCCCTGGGTGCGCAATCTTTCCCTTTGGACGGACGAAAAATCCGCTATATATATGTATCTACCCAGGTCAAAGGTACCAATGTCACGCTAGGCAAGGACTATTGGATGAAGGCAAATCTCCAGCCCCTATTTTTTGATGAAAAAGGGAATCAGGTTGGGGGCTGGCCGGAGCTTGGCCCATGGGAGGGGACGTTTGATTGGGCTTTTGCCAAAAAAATGTTTGTGGTCCCTCCGGAAGCCCGGACCCTAAAAATCGTACTTGGGCTTTATGGGGCAAAAGGGGAGGTGGATTTTGATGACGTAAAAGTGGTAGTCCCTCCTCCCAAAGACTCCGATCCTTACAACTTGGTTTCAAACGGCGACTTTGAAATTTGGGAAGACTGGGCTTATGGCGGAACAGAGGGGGGAGGAGTAGTCTCTCCGGGTCACGAAAGCGCAGGGATGCTTTATATAAACAACAAGGACTCCTCTTGGTCTTTTGCTTCACAATCTATTCCCTTGGATGGCGATGTTGCAAAAACCATAAAAACTTCTGCTTTTGTAAAAATTGAAAATGTAAAACAAGGTCCCAGGCCTTGGCAGCAAGCACGGCTCAATATTGAGTTTAAAGATAAGGACGGCAAGCGCCTTGGCGGCTGGCCAATTATTGGTTCTTACACCGGCACTTTTGATTGGCAAAAAGTGGAACAGGAATTTGCTGTTCCCCCGGGAACAAAAAGAGTCGATTTCTTTATTGGGCTCATGGAAGTCCCTGGAAGCCTCTGGGTAGACAGCGTAAAGCTTGAGGCTTTTGATGCCAATGGGAATCAAATAAAAAAAGCGGATTACTCTGTAACCGATACATCAAACTGGTTTACGCTTCAGCCCCCCAAAGAAACCGGGGGCAAAACCGCTGCAGATGTAAGCTTTCTTTTGGACAAACCCGCAGGAAAGCATGGGTTTTTAACCGCACGGGATGGGCATTTTTATTTCCAAGACGGCACTCCAGGCAGGTTCTGGGGGATCAACATTTACGGTTCCGACTGCTTCCCGGATAAAAAGCGTGCGGAAAAAATCGCGGAGCGCTTGGCCCGCTACGGATGCAACCTTGTACGCATCCACCATCTCGATGCTTACTGGGCAAATCCAAATCTTTTTGACCAAAAATACAACGATACGCGGCACCTAAACAAGGAATCCCTAGATCGGATGGACTACTTTGTTGCCCAGCTCGAAAAACGCGGCATATATATTTTTATGGACCTTTTGGTTGACCGCCAGTTTAAAGAAGGGGATGGGGTGGCTGACTATAAAAACGTAGAAAGAGGAGCAAAAATTTGCGGGTTTTTTGACCGGAAAGTAGTTGATCTCCAAAAAGAATATGCCAAGGAACTTTTAACGCATAAAAATCCTTACACCAAAAAGCGCTATGTCGACGATCCTGGCATTGTTTCCGTAAAACTGATTAACGAAGCTATGCTCTTTTATGTGGGCACCATGTTTAACCTTTCTCCTTACTATGCAAAAGAGCTCGACTCTCTTTGGAACACTTGGCTGCTTAGGCAATATGGTTCACGGGAGAACCTGGAAGCTGCTTGGTCCGATAAGTATGGCAGGCACGACTTGGGAGAAGACGAAACCCCGGTTTCAGGTAACGTAAAAAGAGGAGAAACGCTTTTGCGCTTCCAGAGAAGCGGGTTTGAAAAAGCAGAAAGAATGCGCGACTACGACACCATGCGTTTTTACGCTGAAGTACAGGAAGGCTACTACGCGGAAATGCAATCTTTTCTAAAGGGCTTGGGCGTGCGGGTCCCTATGTCTGGCAGCAACCATTGGGTTAACATTGCTGCAGATGTCAAAACTAATGCTTCTTTGGATTATATTGACCGCCACCGTTATTGGGACCATCCGCAATACGGGTATGGGACAAACATTGTTTATGAAAATCTCCCTATGGTTAAATATCCAAAAGATGCCTTGCCCAATAATTTTGCTTTTTATAAAGTCGCGGGGCTTCCTTTTGCTATTTCGGAATGGAACTGTTGTTTCCCAAGCGATTACAGGGTAGAAGGCCCTCTTATGATGGCCGCTTATTCTGTACTTCAGGATTGGGACGCAGTGCTGCAGTTTAGCTACAACGGGAAAGAATGGGGAACAGTCATGGACGATAATTTTGATCTAAGCACTTGGCCGCATATTTTTAGCCAGTGGCCTGCTGCAGCTCTTCTTTTCCACAGAAAAGATGTTTCAGTAGCAAAAAATGTGGTTGAAGAAGATTTGCTTCCTTCCCAGGTTTTTGGCCCGATTTTTGAAGACGAAGCAATTGCAGGGGAACCGCTGCTTCCTCTCATCAGCAAAACTCAAATTCATTTTGTGGAAAACAGGGACCAGGTACAGCCAAGCAACTCTGAAGCTCTGGTGGAAAAATTCCACGACGAGGAAAAGAAAATGGTTTCTTCTGACACCGAAGAGCTTTTATGGGACTACGGAAACGGCATTTTTTCAATTAACACCGGCCGAACGCAGGCTCTGGTGGGTTTTGTGGGAGGAGAATGGCTTTCTTTGCAAAACCTGTCGGTTAATTCCTCAACCAAGTTTGCCTCTATTGCTCTTTCGAGCTTAAGCCGCGATCCAATCGCAAAATCAAAGCGGATGCTCTTAACTGCCGGGGGCCGCGCAGAAAACACTGAACAAAAATACAATGCAGTGCGCACTCAGTTAAAAGAGGTTGGGAAAAAGCCGGTTCTAATTGAAGGGGTAGAAGCAGAAATTTCGATTGTTACACAGGTCAAACCAAAAAGCGTATCGGTTTTTGCTTTGGACCTGGCTGGCAACCGGACCAAAAAACTTCCTGTAATATTAAAGGGCGGAAAGTTCTCCTTTAAGATCGGGCCTCAATACAAAGCATTGCTTTACGAAATCGTGCTGCAATAATCCCCCTGCCCTATTTGTTCGTTAACTCAATGTTGTCTACGCTGTAATTGATCTCTCCCTTTTCCGCGTTTGCCACAAAAATTAATTGGATCTTAACCAGCCCGCCTGAACCACCGGTTAAATCAAAATCTGCTTTCCCGTTTCCTCTGCCAGGGTTGGTAAGCACCAATGCCCCAAAAGGAATGGTGATGTGTTTCCATCCGGTCCAGTTAACGTTGATTTCGTAGTTCCACAGATCGTCAAACTTGGGCACCCAGGCACTGTCTACTTCAATATCTTTATTCCCGTTGTCGTCGTCATATAGTTCTACTTTTATTCTGCCGCTTCCGTCGCCGGTACCATAAACATCCATTTCTATAGTGTTATATTTGGAAGCATCTACCCCTACCATGGTCCCCATTCCTCCTACATACCAGCGAGTAGTTGCTCCTTTTACGCTCAATGCGTAATTCCCGGTTTGAGCTGCTGAAGATTGGTCTCCTCCAAGCAGTTTGGTTGTTTTTTCCACCTTTAAAACTGCATTGTCAAAAACAA
>JAPLLA010000033.1:0-8036 GCA_026387795.1 Candidatus Saganbacteria bacterium
TGCATAGATATCTTGAAAAATAATCGCTCCTGTAGAAACTACTACGTCTACTGCTTTATTTACAATTAGGTCTTTGATGACATTACGGAGCCCTGCAGCAATAAGCGGACCTGCCAAACCAAGAAATACCGTGGGACGGTCGGGATCAGCATAAAGGTTTTTAAGCACTTGGGCGCATTGGCCAATGTTTCTGGCTTGGATCGACATCTCACTCATGTTTTCTACCAAATCTGCAACTGTGGTGTTTTTATCTACAACAACTTGCTTAACTTTTTTGCTTAGCAGCTGGTCTTTTTGCTTTTGGGCAGCAGGATCCAGCTCCATATATTCAAAACGGCCTTCTTGTCCTTCTTCCATACGTTTATTAGACATAAAAATACTCCTTAGAAGAGAACCATGCGGTTAAGTGTTAAAACGCTTTCATAAACGAAGGAAGCTCAACCACTTCTTTTTTATGGCCGGCTATGGAAGACCTTACCATTGGCCGTTCGTTTGCCGGTTTTTTGGTTAAGACTTCTTTAAAGCCGGTAGCAATCACTGTAATCATAATATCGCCTTGCATTTTTTCGTCAATAACCGCTCCAAAGATAATATTGGCTTCTGGATCTACTGCGTTGTAAATAACTTCTGCGGCATCGTTTACTTCATACAAGGTTAAGTCTGAGCCACCGGTAACGTTGAAGATTACACCTTTGGCTCCGGTAATTGTTTCTTCCAAAAGCGGAGAAGAAATTGCCTGTTCCGCTGCTTCTACTGCCCGGTTTTCTCCGCTGGCAGTGCCAATGCCCATCATTGCAGAACCTGCTTCGTACATAATGGTCCTAACATCTGCAAAGTCGAGGTTAATGAGACCTGGGACAGTAATCAAATCAGAAATACCCTTTACACCTTGGCGCAACACATCGTCTGCAATCTTAAAAGCTTCAATAATAGAAGTCCTTTTTTCTACCACTTGAAGGAGTTTGTCGTTTGGAATAACAATTAAAGCATCCACTTTTTCTTTTAAAAGACTAACCCCTACTTCTGCCTGGGAAATCCTTACCGGACCTTCGAAACGAAATGGCTTGGTAACAACACCAATCGTCAAAATCCCCAGTTCTTTGGCAACTTCTGCAATAATTGGGCTGGCACCAGTACCAGTACCTCCACCCATCCCACCGGTAATAAACACCATGTCTGCACCTTCCAAAGCCAAACGGAGGTCTTCGCGGCTTTCTTCTGCTGCTTTTTGTCCGATTTCCGGGTTTGAACCCGCACCTAAACCTTTGGTAATTTTTGCGCCAAGTTGTAGTTTGTGGTCAGCTAAAGAAACTGAAAGTGCTTGTAGATCTGTATTTAAACCCCAAAATTCCACCCCTTTTACTCCCGCCCCAATCATCCGGTTTACCGCGTTTGTACCCCCGCCACCAACACCAAAAACCTTAATTGTAGCAAAACTTTTTCTTTCATTGCTCATGATCTAAAACCCCTTCTCTTCCTCTAAAAATGCTCTCGGTCGTATTGTAACATAGGGTTATGCAAAGTCAACTTAACCGCGAAATTTTACTGCCGGGTTATTCAAGTAGCGCAAATCAATGTATTCTATCTTAGAAAAATCCCCGCCCGCTTTTGCCAGCAAAACACGCAAGTATTCGATCTTTTTTTCCAGGTCTTCTGCTTTTCCCAAGCGGACCTGGAGCACATCTTCAACCAATAAGCTGATATCGTCCAGCTCTGCCATAGTTAATTTTAGTTTTCTGGTGTTCATAATCTTAAAAAGACTGCCAAAAGTCTGCTGAATGGCGGAAGTATATTCTTGCTTAATATAAAAGCTGTTTTCCACTACCTCTTTTTTAAGCCCGGTCACAACCGGCAGCGTAGAAATCTCGGGCAATATCACATCTACTAAAGCCCGCGGAGAATTAAGCAGTACACCATCCTTATCAATCACAAAAGACTGGTCGCCAATCACAGCCACTGCATATGGCTCCCTTTCTTCCACTTGGATCAAAACCGTAGCAGGCAACCTTCTGTGTAAACCGACTTTTTTAAGCTGGGGCAATTTTCCCAAATCCCGGGTGCTTCCGGAAAAACTGACCAAAAAAATGTTTTGCCCGTAAGGGAGGTTGGCAATACTGATTAAATCTTCGGGGATCAAAAGTTTGGCTCCGGAAACCGCAACATTGTTTAAATTCCAGATCGGCAGTCCCAGAAACAGAAACAAAAAAACAGCTACAAAGAGAAAACGCCAAAAATTATTTGGCAGTTTAAAGGGTTTTTTCTTGTTTGTTTTTCTAGCCACTATTTTTCAAATGCACTCTCTAAAATTCTAAGTACGAGCTCGTCAAAGCCAATCCCCGCATGCGCTGCTTCTGCCGGAAGATCGGACTGGTCGGTCATGCCCGGAATAGTATTAACCTCATGCACATAAGGAGTATGATCGGTCCCTACAATAATATCTACTCTGGAAAGACCTCTGCAACCAAGCGCCCGGTGTGCAGCAATTGCTGTAGCTTGGGTCTTCTCATATAAGGGTTTTACCAGCCTAGCAGGAAGAATAAATTCGGTCATACCGCTGGTGTATTTGGCTTCGTAATCATAAAAGTCGTTTTTGGAAACCAACTCAAGGATCGGCAGCGCTTCTGCTTTTTGTCCAGTACCCAAAATCCCAACCGTCACTTCTTTACCGGCAATAAATTCTTCCACAAAAACTTCTTTAAACTTTTTGACGGTCTCCCTGGCAACTGCCTCAAGTTGATCCGGATCCTTAACGATTGAAACCCCAAGGGAAGAACCTTCGGAAAAAGGTTTTACCACCATAGGAAATGGGAATACTCTCTTGATTTTTCCAATAGCTTGATCCAAATTATCTTCTTCTAAAATCATGAAATTGGGAGTAGAAACCCCTTTTGCCCGGAAAACATATTTAGCAGCCACTTTATTCATCGCCAGCGCAGAAGCAAGCACTCCGGAACCAGTGTATGGGATACCTGCAAGTTCCAAAAGCCCCTGAATGGTACCATCTTCACCGTATTTACCGTGGAGTGCAATAAAAGCAATATCAATCTTTTGTTTTTTGAGTTTTTGGGTAAGATCTCCGTCTTTGGGATCGAGCTGGACAACTTTGAACCCTTGGCTTTTTAGAGATTCAAAAACCCTTTTGCCGGAACGCAGCGATACAGCTCTTTCCCCAGACATGCCGCCGGATAAAACTGCCACTTTTTTGTTTTTTAAATTTTTTAACATAAGCCGTAGGGATTATTGTATCATTTGCCGGTAAAAATAAAAACCCGGCTTTAGCTTTCGGTTTCAATCCTCCACGAACTACTCACCAAAACCGGGCAATGTCCTTCAAGGATAAGCCCTGGACTTAATGTTGCACTCTCCGCACTTCCGTAAAAATGCAGATCCTGGCAGTATTCGGTCCTCGACAAGCCGAAAGGCGTTGTTGTTGTAACGGTTCTCCGGATTGTAGTTGTTGTTGCGATTCTCGTTATGAAACGAGCGGAAAACCTTGGGCTTATCCCGTTATCTTTATCTCCGAAAACACTCGCCTCCTTATATTGTAGGAATTGGCATGTTTTGCATAACCCAGCCAGCTATGGATTGAACAGGTAATTCTCCTAAGTGTTATAAGCCCCTGCTGGAACAGCAAAACAAGTCTTTTCATTCTTCGCTTAAACCTTGCTACGTTGGATAAAATAACCAATTGATGGGTCGGATAAATTATGTACCCCAGGAACTTTACTCCTTTTTTAGTCTCGTAAACCTTACATTTATAAGGGTGCATCTTCAGCTTGAGACCGATAAAACAGGCAGTAATAAAGTCACTGATCCTGTCTAATTTATCGCTGTCGTTATCAAATATGACTAAATCGTCCATGTAGCGGATATAATAACGGAACTTGGCGTTTTCTTTTATCAAATGGTCAAGGCCGTTAAGATAAAGATTGGCAAATACCTGGCTGGTCAGGTTGCCGATGGGAATCCCTGGATTGGGAGTTGAATCAATTATCAATCTAACTAACCAGAGGGCTTGAGGATCCTTGATTTTCCTGGCAATTAATTCATAAAGCAAGTCGTGGTCGATGGCAGCAAAATAACTTTTGATATCGCATTTCAAAACGTAGCTGTTGCTGCGGCAAAACCGGGAAAAGAGGCTAACTGCCTTGTGGCTGCCTTTGTTTTTCCGGCAAGCATAAGAAACAGGAACAAAAGTCCTGTCAAATATCGGTTCAATAACATTGCACAAAGCATGCTGCACCACCCTATCCCTGTAAGGCAAAGCACTGATCAAGCGCTTTTTGGGGTCAAAAACATAAAAATGCTTGTATTGGCCAACTTGATAGGTTTTTTGACAGAGTTCTTCCTGAATTGTTAAGAGTTCATCTTCAAGCTTCAAGTTAAACTCGCAGGTTGAATCCTTAAAACGTTTTCCTTTTTGGGCTTTTTTCGCGGCTTTGACAAGGTTCTCAAAAGAGCATATCTCTTCAAATAAATAGCCGTACCGCTTCATCTGGCGGATTGTTGCCTTGTCTCGAGCCTGTCGAGGGACTTAATCCAGCCGCCAACCAATTTGCCGATCTCGTTTATTTGCTGGCTGCAAAATTCATACCTTTTGAGGTTTATAAATTGCAGGTCATAACAAAGCCGCACCAAATGACGCAGAACCTCCAAGTCCAGATTAGCTTTTTTGAGCAGATCATCTTTAACTTTTGAGTAGTTGGCCTGAAGCAAAAGCTCAAGGATATCCAATACCTTGTTTTCCAACCGCTGGCCCAAAGTGTACCTTTTATCCTTGGGGAATTTAGAAATTATGGGCAACAGCCATTTGAGCAGGTCATAAGTTTTGGGAATCGCTTTCAATCCTTCTGACATTTCTTACCGAAAAACCCCTTTCTTAAAAAACACCCCTCCTTTACCCCAAAAACAAAAAGGGTAAAGGGGAAAAGATTCAAGGTTTAACTTTTGTAAGTCCCGACAAGCCGAAAGGCGTTGTCGCCGCAACGGAACTCCGGACCGTAGTAGTGGTCGTTGCGACTCTCGAAACGAAACGAGCGGAAATAATTGTCAGATAATCTTTCCCAAGTACTCCCTGTTTGTTGCCCTCTAAAAGCTTGTCTCATCCCCACCCACTCGCTATCACTTGGCAGCGCTAATGTTTGTATTCTTGTGTCGGAAGCTTGGGCCTTGGTCAAAACCCATCCAATAAATGCTAAACAATCAGCTTCATTAGTAAAAACCATGGGAGAAGAAGCATTGCCTTCGGCAATAAGTTCATTAAACTGTCCGGCATTATCACCTTTTGGATTATACCTAGTCTCTTCTACAAACCGCTTCATCTGCCCTATGGTAACCTCGCCTCTCATAGCTACCCTGTTTGATTTGGGATCAAAAAGCAGGCCCAGATCAATAGGGACAGCAGGAGATTCTCCTGGCATTTTGATTTCTTCTATTTGCAGTGTTTGCCTTCCAGCAACAATCGCTGCTCTTGCCTCTTCGGTTAAAGCCTTATCTGCTTCTGTCATCATTGCATCTCTTCCGTTTCCAATTAGCAACCTCACTCCACCCTCACCCCTTCTTGCTATATCCTGTATATTTGGAGTTCCGCCTCTCGTTTGCCTAACTGGAATACGCACCAAAACCGTCCTTGCTTCTACGCTTATCATTTTATTTTTCTCCTTTAATTAACCTTGCGGGTTCGTTGATTTCCACCTATACTATTATCGATAGGTTTCTCGGAAATTTCAGTTTTGCAGGAATATTTTGAGGAGTGTTATTTGTGAATTTAGAACTAAATGAAATTAAAGACGCCTTAAAGAGGTATCCTATCGATTTTGCCTATCTGTTCGGGTCATTTGCAGAAGGGACAAGCCGCCCCTGGAGCGATCTTGACATCGCACTTATCGCCTCCGATAAAATCGCAGCTAATAAATATCCTGAGCTGGAAATGGATATTTCTAAAAATATCGATAAGATACTGCCCGGCATAGAAAATGATGTGCGAATTTTCAACCAGGCCCCGCTTAATTACAAAATCCAAGTGGTCCAGAATGGAAAACTGATTTTTTCCGGGAATGAACACAAAAGAGTGGCCTTTGAAACCAAGGTCCGGGATGAATATTTTGATTTTCTGCCCAAAAAAGAAGAATACCGCTCTGCGTCCTTAAGAGGTTTGGAACAAGGAGGCCTCCTATGGTCAACCCGGAAAAAATAGAAGGATTACTTGAAAAACTCCGTGAATATGTTTCACAGTTAAACGAACTAAAAAAACTGCCAAAAGAAGAATTAACCGGGCAATTTACCAACTTAAACAGCGCCAAATATCTTTTCCAGGTGGCAATTGAATGCTGTTTGGATATAGGAAACCACATTATTTCATCCGAAGGATTCCGTTCCCCTGCGGATTACAAGGACATTTTAAGGGTTTTAAACGAAAACAAGATTATTCCCGATGAATTCTTAGATACCGCTATCTCCATGGCAAAATTCAGGAACCGGCTGGTACACCTCTATTGGGAAGTTGACAAAGATAAAGTCTACGATTTTCTCCAAAATGACCTCGGATATTTTGATAAATTTATACGGCATATTCTAAAGTTCCTGCCTTAAAAGTGGACTTCAATAGCACGCGGCGGACAAGGCCGGATGCAAAGTTCACAAGCAATACATTTTTCAGTATCAAAAGCTACTTCCATGGTTTTGCGGTCTTTGATATAAAGCGCACCTGTCGGACAAATCGAAACACACGCACCGCACTGTACGCATTTATCCCAGTTCACACGGATATCTTTAGACAAAGGCTCAACTTTTATCCCCTCGTCTTTTAGATATTTGATCCCTTTTTCAATGTCCGCATTCTCCCCGGAAAGCTCTATGACCATATGCCCTTCTTGGTCCGGGGTAATGCTCGCTTTCATGATATTAAAAACTAGTCCGAAATCCTTGATCAGCTTATGCACGATCGGCTTATCAATTTTATTTTTTGGAAAAGTTAAAACAATTTTACGTGCTGACATATTAATTACCCTCCTTGCCCCGAGCGATTGGTCTCTCGTTTAAAGGCTTAAACTTAGGAGCAGCATCTCCAGTCGGCAAATCCGCTACTTTTTCAGTAAGCAAGAACTTCCCTTCCTTAATTTGTTTTTTAAGCTCCTCGGCTATGATCAATGCACTCTTATAACTAGAGATTCCGGAAGTCGGGACCTTTTTCCCTTTAACCTCTATTTCCCCGGACTTAAGCTGGGCATAATTAACTTCTGCTAAAACATCCGACTTTCCTTCCGGATAAGCTTCGCTGTAATCCACCACTGCCGCCTGGATTTCCTCATCTTTTACTGCCACATGTTTTGCTATCTCTTCATTAAGGATTGGGATTGGAATACCGATCCCAACATTTAAAGTTGTTCCATATCCAATAAAACTGACCCCTCTGAGCCATTTTGAATTCATCCCTTTTAAATCTCCGATAACTGCCAGTGTCCCTCCCGGACGTTTTGGCACTCCATTTTCAAGTCTTGGAGCATGCGGGTTAAACTGCGTTCCCTGCCAAACTACGTAGCCGATCCCCCCACCCAGCCAGATCCGCGTCCCAATCCCAATAGTCTGGAAAAAAGGATCGTTGAGAAGCGGCGAAAGCTGGCCTGCACTGCAATAATTTGCATTCCCTAAATTTGGTTTTAACGTGCCAAGATACGTATAAATAGTTTTACTTGAAAGATTTACTGCTACGTTATAGTTCTGATAAGCATTGCGTGAATTAAAAAGAACTGCTTCATTTAGATCTTTAATGTTGATCAAAGTATCCAAATGTTTTCTTGGATAGCAGTCTGTACCATAAGCTTCCACTTGGAGCCGCACATCTTTTCCAGCCACTAATTCTTCAATCACATGCGCTCCGCCATATTTAAATTCTCCGGGGTGGATTTTGTTGCGCGGGTCATCTTCTGCCATTGCGGTTGCTCCAAGATAGAGATCTACTGCTGCCCATCCAGTATAAGCAGGGATCCCATTCAGCAATGCCCTGCCACCGCCAGCTTTGATTTTTGGTTTGGTAT
>JAPLLA010000033.1:8044-10671 GCA_026387795.1 Candidatus Saganbacteria bacterium
GGCCAAAGTTAAAATAAGCACCAGAAGAACACATCGGCCCAAAAGTTGCAGTTGTTACCACATCTACCTTTGCTGCTACCGCACTGTATCCGTCCCTTTCAATTAAATCCAGAAGCTCTTGTTTTGAAACTACGACTGCCTGCCCTTTTTTAATCTTTTCATTTATTTCCGCGATTGTTTTTGCCATGTAAGCGCCTCCTTTTAACTCCTCACCCCTTTTATTCCCCTCTCCATAAAATGGAGAGGGGTTAGGGGTGAGGTTTACCCCTGAAACAACTCTGTACTTAAGTATCTTTCCCCTGTATCCGGTAAAAGCACGACTATCAACTTTCCTTTATTCTCCGGCCTCTTTGCCACTTGAAGCGCAGCCTGTGTAGCTGCACCAGAAGAAATCCCAACCAGTATACCTTCTTCGGTCGCTAATTTCCTGGCCATTTTAAAAGCATCATCATTTGAAACCTTAATGATCTCATCATAGATCTTGGTGTTCAAAACAGCAGGGACAAAACCTGCACCAATCCCCTGGATTTTGTGCGGGCAAGCTTCTCCACCAGACAAAATCGGAGAAGAAGCAGGCTCAACTGCAATAATTTTGACGCTCGGCTTGCGTGCTTTTAATGCTTCACCTACTCCAGTAATGGTCCCGCCTGTACCTACCCCTGCCACAAAAAAGTCCACCCTTCCATCCGTATCTTTCCAAATTTCTTCTGCAGTAGTTTTACGATGGGCATCTGCATTAGCAGGATTAGTAAACTGCTGGGGCATAAAAGCATTCTTAGTCTTTTTTACCAGTTCTTCTGCTTTGGCCACTGCTCCACCCATCCCCTTGGCTCCTTCAGTTAAAACAATTTCCGCTCCCAGTGCTTTTAAAAGGTTTCTGCGTTCCATACTCATAGTCTCAGGCATAGTCAGGACCAATTTATATCCCCTGGCAGCACAAACGAATGCCAGACCTATACCGGTATTACCCGAAGTCGGCTCTATAATTAATGTATCTTTATTAATTTTCCCCTCTTTTTCTGCTGCATCAATCATAGCCACCCCAATCCGATCTTTGACACTGGAACACGGATTAAAAGTCTCCAGCTTTGCCACTACTTCTGCCACTGCCCCTTCTGTAACCTTATTTAATCTAACCAGAGGCGTATTGCCCGTAAGCTCAGTAATATCTTTTGCGATCTTAGTCATCTTTTACCTCCTTTTAACTCACCCTCTCCTCGCTTCGCTCGGTTTCCCCCTCTCTTAATAAGAGAGGGGGACTAAGGGGGTGAGTTTTACGCAAACAAAGCATATTATATACTATAGACTAATACCTTCTCTTTTTGCCTTTGACGAGTCACTAAATCTTCTAAACTAATACCCGCCAAATCCTCCCTCATCTTCCCCTGCACTCTTTCAAATGCTTCAAATATAAATGGAATTTTCTTCATCTTTTTATCTGCCAATTGAATCGGACCGTCTAATGTCTCTACAATTTCCAAAATCGTAACGTCTCCAGGGTGCTTTATTAATGTATAGCCACCCTCTTTACCGCGGGTGCTGGCTATTAACCCTTCTCTTTTTAAGATTAAAAGCAACTGCTCTAAATAACGGATTGGAACCTTTTGTTCTTTGGCAATATCAGCAATCTGGACTTGGCCGCTGCCATAATTGGAAGCCAGTTCTATCATTGCTTGAAGTCCGTATTGTACTTTAACCGAGAATTTCATTGTGAGGTAATTTTAGCAGGATAACACATGAAGTCAATCGCTATTTTGATTATCTTGATTAAGTTAGTCGACAATACAAACAAGCAGGATTTTTGGGAACTTTTATCTTATGAAAGCTCATCTCCAAGACATTATAAATCAACATCTCTCCTACCAACAAATCCCCAACCCCCAAAATCAACTTAAACACTTCCGTAGCTTGCACCAATCCGATAATTCCAGGAACCATCCCCAACACCCCATTTGCCCTGGGAGGAGGGACAATTGTTTCATCAGGAGCCTCAGGAAAGAGACAGCGGTAACAAGGTCCCTTACCAGGCAGGATCACCATCGCCTGCCCTTCATACTTTAAAACCCCACCATGTACCAATGGCTTCTTTGCCATCCAGCAAGCATCATTTAAAACATAGCGTGTAGAAAAATTATCCGCACAATCTACAATAACATCGTAATTCTTGATAATCGCATTGACGTTATTGACATCTAAACGCAAAACATGTGGAATAATCTTGATTTCACCGTTAACTTGCCTCAAATACTCTGCAGAAGCTTCCGCCTTATTCTTACCCAAGTCTTTTTCTGTGTAGAGCAGCTGCCTGTGTAAATTAGAAAGCTCCAATTTGTCAGAATCAACTAAGCCGACCACCCCCACTCCACCCCTCACCAGGTAGTCCGCAACCGGAGAACCAAGACCTCCTACTCCCACAATCAAAACCTTGGCAGCCAGAAGCTTCTTTTGCCCCTCTTCTCCAAAATCCGGCAGCATCATTTGCCTAAGATATCTTTGCATCCTATCCTCCACCCATATAAGAAACAATCTCAACCCGATCCCCATCTTTTAAAACGACAGAATCATAGTCGCTCTTTTTAATAATCTGATCATTAAGTTCAATGGCAACTGCCTCTTTTTTAATCCCT
>JAPLLA010000033.1:10691-29922 GCA_026387795.1 Candidatus Saganbacteria bacterium
TAGAATTGAGATCTGCTGATCGATCGTCTCTTCTTTTCCATTAACAAGTATGTTTATCATTGAATCCTCCTAGTTGGAAAACCGAAGGCTAAACGCCTCGGTTTCCAAAACGAATCATTCGGAAACCGCGACGTTCAGTCGCAGGTTTCCGACACCTTATGCAAATGCTCCCCCAACCGGAATATAAGTACGATCCCAGTCTTTGAAAACCGGATCATACCCTTTCTTTTTCAGCATCGCGCAAATTTCGGAAACAATCCTGGTATCCGCAACCTCAAACTGCTCCCCATTCTTCTCCGCATTGGAATAACCACCTGGAGAAGTTTTTGACTCTGCGCTCATCTGGGTAATTCCAAGCGGGATGAGATTGTCGCGAAACTCTGAGCTTTCACGAGTAGAAATAGTTAAGCCTAAAGTTGGAATAAAAATGCGTAACGCACATATCATTTGCACCAGTTGTTTATCAGATACTGGATGCGGAGGAACAAAAGAAGCAGAAGAATCCCGAAGTCTTGGAAAAGAAACCGCAATTTGACTCTGCCAGAATTTTTTCTTTAAATATGCGGCATGAAGTCCGAGCAACGCAGCTTCTTCCTCCCATTTTCCTAAACCCAAAAGCGCTCCAATATTGATGCGATAAAAACCTGCTTCCCCAGCACGTTCCGGCGTTCCTAGCCTAAACTCATAATCCGCCTTTTTACCATGAGGATGCACATCTTTATAAATATCACGGTTATACACTTCCTGATATACGGTAAGTCCATCTGCACCAGCAGCAAAAAGCTCCCTGTATTCATTTTTTTCCATGGGCGCAATTTCTAGAGATATGGAATCAAACTTATCATGGAGCCTTCCAATAACATCTTTCAAGTAATCCAGTGAAACCTTGTCCTTTTTTTCTCCCGATACCAAGAGAATATGCCTGAACCCTTTTTCATACAGGACCTCTGCCTCCCTCATTACTTCATCAGGAGACAAACAAACCCTTTGACCGGAGACTCTCTGGTTAAAACCACAATAAACACACTGGTTATCACACTCGTTGCATACATATATAGGGGCATATAATAAGATAGCACGGCCAAAGTTCTTTAAAGTCAATGTTTGGGCTTTTACTGCTAATTCTTCGACGATACTGAAAGCAGCAGGAGATAAAAGAGTTAAGTAGTCATCAAAGCTTGTCTTTTCTTTACTAAGTACGGAACGGACAGACGCAAGGTCCGCACTCTTAATTTTCATTAAAACAGAATCGACATTGGTATCCTGCAATACCTCTAAAAAACTCACCCCCTTTAATTCCCCCTCTCTTAATAAGAGAGGGGGAAACCGAACGGAGTGAGGAGGGGGTGAGTTGAAAGTCATCGCAGAAATCCCGTTAAAGGACTCGATGCAGACGCAGTTTTTTGCGGAGCACCCACCCCAAGCTCATAAGCAGTTCTCCCTGCTCTGACTGCTAACTTAAACGCTTCTCCCATTTTAACTGGATCAGAAGCAATCGCAATCGCGGTGTTAACCAAAACTGCATCTGCACCCATCTCCATTGCTTCTGCTGCATGAGAAGGAGCACCGATACCAGCATCAACTACTACTGGAATATTTGCTTGTTCGATGATAATCCCAATCGCTTCTTTAGTTCTTATCCCTTGATGTGAACCAATCGGAGAACCGAGCGGCATTACAGTTGCTGTGCCCGCATCTTCCAACCTCTTTGCTAAAATTGGGTCTGCGTTGATATATGGAAGCACTACAAAACCTTCTTTAACCAAAACTTCTGCGGCTTTAAGTGTTTCAATTGGGTCCGGTAGTAGATAGTTTGGATCGGGGGTCACCTCAAGCTTTATCCAATTCCCAGCTCCACCTTCCCTAGCTAAGCGTGCAAGACGAATCGCTTCTTCTGCGGTCCTTGCTCCGGAAGTATTGGGCAAAAGCAGGTATTTGCTGCGATCAATAGCATTTAAGACATTTTCTATTTTACCGTCCAAGTCTACCCTGCGTACAGCAACAGTCACAATTTCCACTTCAGCAGACAAAAGGGTAAGTTTTAGAATTTCGTTAGATGGGAATTTACCAGTTCCAAGGAGCAATCTAGAAGTAAAAGTTTTACCGGCAATAATTAAAGGCTTCATTTTTTCTCCCTCCGCAGGTCCTAACCTGTTCAGGTTCAACGGGTCCCCCGGTTCCACCGAGGTTCTCAGCCCCACTCGGGACTCCCCTTTGTTTCAGATGGGTCATTTTAACTGTTTTTAGGAAGCACCGTCAAGCGGAGTAATCCACACACTACACAAGAGCACCTTGACGGACTCTCTGAAAATAATCTATGATCCTCTGTTGTACCAGCATTGCAGCAACAGGATTTATTACCGACTGATTAAAATCAACGTCTCCAACTGGACGATCGATATACCGGCTTATTGGCTCTTTAGAACAAGGAACCGCAAAAACCCCCTCTGGTCTATCTTCTAATACAGCATAAGCATCATGGTATTTGGGCAAATACTGCAACGCCAGGGCCAAAACAAAACCAGGAACACTTCGGTCTACTGGTTTCATAATTCCCATAATCGGCCACGTTTGAGGGAACATTCGCATCAATTCTCTTTGTTCAATGCTAAAAGGAAGCAGGATTTCTGCATAAGGATGATCATAAAAAGTTCCGATAATCCTAGGATGTACTGCTTGAGAAATAACCGCAGCAGGAACCTGGCCCCTAAATAGGGCCTTCATTGTCTTAACCATCTTTTCTGCAATCGTCCCATAGAAACCAGTGTCAAGCACCAGAAACTGCTCTCCCGTTAAAAACGCCTCCGGGGTGATCCCAAATCTAGACAAAAATCTGATTATTTGTTTTTTAGCAAACGGCGTCCTAAAATCAGGGAACTGCAAAAAGGTATCTTCATCCGGACAAATCCCGCTCCACAAAGTATTGCTCCCTGGAACCAAGTGTACTTTTTGGGCTCGCGACGTTCCAGCCAACATTGTCTGCAAAGCATCATAAAAAGGCTCGGCATCTCTGCCTAATACCAAAACACGATGTGTTGGAAACGCTGCCAAAATATAATCAACCATTACTCTCAAATAAGGCAAAAGGTTGTCCAGCTCACAAAAAGTACGGGACCGCTCTATTGCCACAACCTCTCTTAATGTTAAGCCAAAAGCAGCGTATGCACCGTGTAAGACATCCTCATCAGACAAACCCGCAACCTCCATGGGCTCTGGTCTTCTTTTCCAATCAAGCAATAAATTTCTTGCTACAGCGCGAGCCCTTTCTTGTACAAGAGCTGCATCTGCAGGCTTAAATCCAGGGACAGCCCTCCCCGCTGGCTGGGTTTTTTTTACGTCCATAAAATCCCTCTCTATCTTTATCGCAGAGATGAACTTTAAATTTCACTTCCCTGTGCTATAATTTCCCAAAATGCATAAGAAGCTAGTTCCTATATTTTTACTGGTTCTATTTATACCCATAATTTTAGCCGCTCTTGCCATCCCTTCCCTTGCCGAAGAAACCAAACCCAGCGCCAAATACCTGGTCCGCGAAGGGCTCAATTACTATGAAGAAGGGAAATTCGAAGAAGCAGCCAACAGCTTTAAAGCAGCAATTGAAACAAGCCCAAATGTTCCTATTGCTTTTTATTCCCTAGGCCTATCCTATGGCCAATTAGGCAAAAAAGATGAAGCCATTGCCGCCTACATCCAAGCCATTAACTTAAAACCTGAGTTTTTTGAGGCCTTGATTAACTTAGGCACTCTCTATCAGGAACAAGGAGACAACCAAAAAGCCATTGAAGCACTGGAAAAAGCAGCAAAAGTAAAACCCGAATCCTCTACTGTTCTTTATAACCTGGGTATTGCATACGAAAGCACAGGGAACCACACAAAAGCAGTAAACACATTTCTGGCACTGGTAAAAATTAAGCCGGACTATGCACAAGGCTATTACAACCTTGGTTTAGCCTATGCCAACCAAGGCAAAATAAAAGAAGCGGTCCAAGCCTACCAACAAGCCACAATTTTGAAGCCCGATTACGCCAAAGCTTACTACAACTTAGGCATTAACCTAAATAAGCTTTCACAAACCACAGAAGCAATTGCAGCCTACGAAAAAGCAATCGAAATTAGAGAAGACTTTTTGGATGCCTATTACAATGTCGGGATCCTTTACGCAAAAACCAATAACCAGACTAAGGCAATTGCTGCGTTTAAAAGAGCCACTTCCTTGGACCCTAAATTTGCAGAAGCACACTACAATCTGGCTATTTCCTACCTTTCAACCAAAGAAAGGGGAAAAGCTAAAGAAGAACAAGCTGTTTTAGAAGAATTAAGCCCTACCCTTGGCAAACAATTAAAAGACCTCATTGACTTAGACGAGCAAATAAACCATTAAAAGCATACAAGTTCTAACCCCAATATCACGATAGTATATATGGAACCTGGTAAAACTGGTTCTAAGTCATCTGCTAAAAATAATAAGTGCCATCTGCTTAATGGAATCGCTTGGTCCTCAAAGACTCAAGGCGGTTTTTTGTTGCCCAAAATCGTGTGCACCCCAAATTGATTTGCACATAAATCTGTGCTATGTTATCTACATCCAAGCTTAAAACCCTCATGGCCTGCGGCAGGCAAGAGAATTGCTACTATAGTTGTAAAGTTGTAAAAGGAGGCGATTATCATGGAAGAGATGATCATGAAAAGACCACAAGAGCACGAACGGGTGAAAACAGAGCGCCCTGATTTACCTTTCTTTTTTGGGATCGAGGTTGACCATACCACCAAAAAGAGCGATAAGTACAACCAAAAGCTTGCACTTTTCGAAAAAATACTGGGTGACCAGCTAAGCACAAACGATACCATTGACGAAGCTTTTACAAAAATCGTACGTGCCTCGCTAGCAATAGAATTCGGACCAAGCATTGTACACACTAAAGGTGCAAAAAAAATGATTGAAACCATTAGCCGCGGGATTAGGGATGACCACACTCTGCGCAAGCAGGCACTGGCCCTAATTTACAGATATACCAAGAAAGCGAGCTAATATACACTAAATATGGATACTGCCCAAAAAACTATCTTAGTCACGGATGACGAAGTAAGCATCAGGGAATCATTTTCTTTAATCTTGGGCAAAGATTACAATTTGCTTCTCGCTGCTTCCGGAGAAGCTGCACTCAAACAGCTGGCAGACCAAAAAATAGACTTAATCTTCCTTGATGTACGCATGCCCGGCATGACCGGACTTGAAGCACTGGAAAGAATCAGAAGTATTGATAAAGATGTCCCTGTAATCATGGTCACGGCAGTAAACGATGTCTCAAAAGCCGCTGAAGCCACCAAAAAAGGGGCACAACAATACCTGATCAAACCTTTTAATGTAAACCAGATCTTGGCCCTGGTAGCAAGCACCCTCAGAAAACGCTCTTTAAGCAAAGAAGCAAGAAAAATCCGGCAAGAAGCAGAAGAAATGCATATGCTGCTGGATATTGTTGGGCAAAGCGACAAGATTTTAGCAGTTAAAGAAAGCATTGAACAAGCTGCAGGACAAGATTATCCGGTTTTCATAATAGGCGCTCCAGGCACAGAAAAAGAAATTGCCGCTTCTTTAATCCATATCAAAAGCAGCCGTTCCTCCTTCCCTCTTACTTCTCTGAATCTGGGGAAAGGGTTAAATCACTACAAAGCAAAACAGCTTTTTGAAGGGGCCAAAACCGGTCAATCAACTTTTACCTTGGGCAAAGAAACCGGCCTGCTAGAAAAAACCAATGGCGGTACACTGCTGCTAAACAACTTTGAAAACCTTCCGCTAAGCTACCAAATGGAACTGGTAAAAATATTAAAAGCCAAGAAAACCAAAGATCCGGAAACAGGGTTGGAGTTCATTTTGGACTTAAGAATTATTGCCACTTCCAACTATCATCCCCAAGAACTGGCACAAAACAATTTATTGGACGTTGAATTATTCAAAGAGCTGTCACAAATTACCATAGAAATCCCCAATCTAAGGAGCAGAAGCACGGACATCCCAATCCTGGTAACGGAATGGCTGGAAAAAATAAACCAAAAACATAGTTTAGGAATAAAAGGTTTCACAAAAGACGCTTTAGACACCCTTTCCGCATACGACTGGCCGGGAAATTTAAGCCAACTGGTAAACATATTGGAAAAAATTGCTTTAACCACAGAAAGTGAACTGATTAGCGTAGAAGAAATACCGTTAGACATTTTATTGTCTTCCCCTATTGCATTAAGCAGCAAAGAGAGTGAAAAGCTAAGCCAAGATGCCATTCTTGGGAGCTTTGAAAAAAGCTATATCGAAAACTTACTGGAAAGAACCTCCGGTGACAAGAACGCCACTGCTTCTCTTTTGGGTTTGACTCCTAATGCTTTTGCCATCAAGACTGAATCGTTGGGTATTTGTTAAGATTCATACCGAGCCTGTCGAGGTATTGCCGAGGGCCGGAATTGAACCGGCACGGGAGGTTAGTCCCAACGGATTTTAAGTCCGCAGCGTCTGCCAATTCCGCCACCCCGGCATTTTTACTCACTGCGAAGGCCTGTATTGTACCCTATTTTAATGGTATAATCTACCCTCAAAAATGAAGCTTTATACACGGTTATTAAATTTTCTAAAACCATACACAAGCCCCCTTGCCAGCGGCTTATTTTGCACGCTTATTGTTACTTTGTGCACACTTTGCGTTGCTCCATTGGTTGGTACGCTATTCAAAGCCATTGAAACCCAGGATTTTAAGCTTTTAAACTGGGGTGCCCTAGCAATTGTGGGACTGCTTTTTATAAAAGGGTTCTTCCAATACGGACAAACTTATTGGAATACTTACATCAGTCAAAGAGTTATTACAGACCTTAGAAAAAAATGTTTTTCCCACCTGCAAGACCTTTCCCTTGATTTCTATGCACATTGGCACAGCGGGGAACTGATCTCTCGGATCATGAACGACATTTCCACCCTTCAAGGCGTATTGATCGGAAGTTTTACCGTAATCATCCCTCAAGCCATATTGATCATTGGTCTAATTGGATATTTATTCTTCTTAAACTGGAAACTTACACTCATGACATTAATTGGCCTTCCCCTTATCCTGCAAGCATTAAGGGTATTTGGCAAAAAGATTGGAGAAATAAGCGAACGGATCCAGCAAAAAGCAGCAGATTTAACTTCTCTGCTCCAAGAAACAATCGCCGGCGCAAGAGTAGTCAAATCTTTTACCATGGAAAAAGAAGAGATCAAGAAATTTAGCCATGAAGCAGAAAATGCTTTTGAGGTAAGTATGCGTGCCACCCAAGTACAAGCTACCCAAAGTCCGGTTATTGCACTACTGCAAACCAGTGCAGTCATTATTATTGCTTGGTTTGGCGGAGCAGAAGTAATCCGTGGAGGGTTAACGGTACCTCAGTTGATCTCCTTTATAACAGCCTTAGCTGTTATGACCGACCCCGCACTTGCTTTAAGCAATGCTTATACCTCTGCCCACGGAGCCATGGCCTCTGCAAAAAGAATTTTTGAAATCTTGGATGCCCCGGTAAAAATTCAAGACGCGCCTTTTGCGAAAGAACTTCCAACCTTGAAAGGAGAAGTGGAATTTAAAAATGTTTTTTTTGCTTATGGAGACAAAGATATTGCCGCATTAAAAAATGTATCACTTAAAGTAAAACCAGGGGAAGTGATTGCCTTGGTTGGCCGCACTGGTGCAGGCAAAAGCACCTTCATCAACCTCCTTCCCCGCTTTTATGAAATAAGTAACGGAAATATTCTGGTTGATGGATATAACATTAAAACTGTCACTATTCGGTCCCTAAGAAAACAGATCGGGATTGTCCCCCAAGAATCAATGCTCTTCAGCGGATCGCTCAAAGAAAACATCGCTTACGGAAAGCCAAACGCTACGCAAGCTGAAATAGAAGACGCGGCAAAACTGGCCAATATCCACAATTTTATTACTGGCCTGCCGGATGGATATGAAACTAAATCTGGGGAACGCGGGGTTAGGCTTTCTGGAGGAGAACGCCAGAGGATTGCTATTGCTAGAGCCATTCTTAGAGATCCCCGGATATTGATATTAGACGAAGCCACTTCTTCTTTAGACTCGGAAACAGAACAGTTAATCCAGGAAGCACTAGAAAGATTAATGCAGAGCCGCACCACTTTCATCATTGCTCACAGACTATCTACTGTAGAACATGCAAACAGGATCGTAGTACTGGACAAAGGGGAAATTACAGAAATCGGGTCACACGACGAACTGATGGCACACGATGGTATCTATAAAAAACTTTATTCAATCCAGTTTGGTATAGAAGATAATGCTTAAATCTTTACCCATAGTACTACTCCTCATGTTTGTTCAATCCTTATTTAGGATTATCTTTTTTCTCTTCCCGCCCAAAAAAGCACTTTCCATCCTATACAAAACCAGCGACTTATTTTACTCGGTTTGTTTTTCTATTCTTCCAGAGTCATTTAAAAAAGAACTGCAAGGCAACTTGAAAAAAATCTATGGACACTCTTCCAGAAACGAAGTTCGGTCTTTGCTTAAAAAATTCTGCTACGGTTTTTTTGAGCTTTTGGTTCTCCCCATGCTTAAAAAAGAACACTTTGAGCTTATGTTTGAAGTCACGGGTATACAAAACCTAAAAAGGGCCTTAGAACACAAAAAAGGAGTCGTTATCATTACTCCTCACGCTGGTAATTACGAACTGGTACCCAATTATCTTAGTACCTTAAATTACAATACCATGAAAATTGTGAAAACCGTCTATCCCGAAGACCTCCCCGCCAAACTTCTCAACGATTGCCGCCGGAGTCAGCGGGTAAGGGTCCTAAATGTGGAAGAGGAAAACATGTATCAACAATCATTCCGCATCCTAAACGCAAACGCTATTGTTGTAATACAAGCTGATACCGGAGCCCTGGACAGCCGTCACATCTTCATAAAAATGTTTAACAGGACCGTGCCAGCTGCAACCGGATGGAAAACCATGGCGGAACGCGCAGAATCCGCAGTGCTCCCTGTTTTCATTAAACGCGGCACAGACGGCAAAAACCACCTGCGCATCTATCCGTATCTACTAGTCAACAAAGAAACCGGCGATGAGATCTTTCAGGAAATGGGGAATCTTTTTGAGGAATTTCTCAAGGAAAATCCGGATGAGTGGTTATTGCCGCTCAACAGTTATGAAGTGGAGAGAATGGTCAATCAGGATCAATGAAAAATAAAAATTGGCTACTATTGATATTATTGGCTCTTACCTGCTTTTTGTTTTTATTCCGCCTGGGCACTCCTTCTTTTTTTGACGGAGATGAGCCAAAGTATGCGCAAGTGGTTAAAGAGATCTTAACCCGAGGAGATTGGATCACCCTTCATTACAATCAAGAAATCTGGTTTGACAAGCCACCGCTGTATTTCTGGATCGCCGCATTTTTTAGTTTATTTAGAGGCATTAGTGAACTCAGTGTGCGCTTAGTCGCTGCAATAGCTGGAATATTAACTGTTTTTACTACTTACAAGCTAGGCAAAGAGATGTTTGGAGAAAAAGTCGGCTTGGGTGCGGGCTTTATGCTTGCTGCTGCACTCCAATTTATTATCCAATCCCGCATTTGCGTGGTAGACACCACGCTAACCTTATTCCTAACCCTTTCTATCCTCTGCTTTTATCTCTTTTACCAAAAAAGAAAAACCCCTTACCTCTGGGGATTATATGCTGCCATGGGGTTAGCGGTTTTAACCAAAGGCTTAATCGGCATATTGATACCAGGTATGGCGATCTTCTTATTTTTACTAATAAAAAAAGAGCTGGACTTGATCCCAAAACTATTAAATATCGTCGGCATAATCATGTTCTTAATCATTGGAACCCCTTGGTATATCGTGGAGTGGCAGCTGCATGGACAAAAATTCTTGGACCTGGTATTGGGTTTTCTCTTTCTTTCAAGGTTTTCTTCGGCAGTCGATAATCAACCCGGCCCCTGGTACTATTTCTTTCTGGTAATTCTATTGGGCTTTTTCCCTTTTGCCTATTTAGCACCCTATGCACTGGTTCGTGCTTTTAAAAAATGGAAAGAGAGCGCTTTTCTTCTCAATCTCACTTTTATTATTCCGGTATTTATAGTTTTCTCTATCGCCAGCACCAAACTGCCAAATTATGTTCTTCCAATTTATCCGTTTCTGGCAATTTTAGGCAGCAAGCTCTGGTTCGATTTTGCAGACAGCGCAGAAAAAAAAGAGTTTAAGGCTGGGATGATTTTTTCTTATTGTTTATTCGTATTAACCATCGGATTATTGGGTATTGGTTTCATCTTACTTGGAAAAATGCAGTTCCAAAAAGAATTTTTAATCCTGCTACCCCATTTGCAACTACTAGGAAGCTTGATCCTAATTGCCGGCGTACTGCACCTGATTTTCTTATTTGCAAAAAAATATACTTGGGCTATGGGATCTCTCGTCGCCCTCAGCGTAGCCCTAATCTTCATTTTGACAAATTATACTTTACCGCAAGTAGAAAGCTTTAAGGCCTCTCCTGCCCTGGGAAAAGAAATCCAAAAACTTACCAAACCGGATGAAAGTATTGGCGCATATCGTCTAGGGATCCGGCCAAGCGTAGTTTATTATTCGGACCGGAAAGTGGTTTGGGTTGATGATGAAAATTCCATCTTAAAATCTCCAGTTAAATACTGCTTTATTATAAAAAGCGATTTTGATAATCTAAAAATCAATCCATCAAAAATTGTGGCTAAAAAATGGGACTTATTGCTAATTGAAAAATAAATCTGGATAGCGGCAAATCATAAAACAGGTTTATTGTTGGACCCTTTAACTAAAGCGTCCAACCTTTTTCCCAAAAACGCTATTCTGCCCTCATTGTCTGGGGCATAAGCCATGAAAGAGAGCACAGTTAAAACCTGATAGAAACGTACCATCCTCCACAAGGCGGTTCGATTCATTGCAGTGTTTTCTAGGTATCCATCAACAAAACTTCTATTTAGTACCCCGAGTTCTTCTAGGGTAAAACCTAAAGCATAACCATCAATGTTCAGTGCTTCTGTAAAATTGGCAATGTCTTTCCCAGGAAAATCTCTTTCCGACTTCTCTAAATCGATTAAGCCAACTGGATTTGCACCTTGCACGTCCGAATAAAGCAGGTTCCCAGTAGAATAATCACGATGTGAAGTTACAGCCTTAACATGAGAAGCAAAGTTTATCCCCATATTTAAGACCCTTCTTACCGCTCTAGCATATTCATAATTAAAAGCCCTACTCTCCAATGCTCCGGTTAACCTTTCCCCCTCAGCCAATAACGAATCAACATCAGGAGCAAATAAGCCTTCTAAAATCCCTTTGGAACTGTCATGGATCACTGCCAGTGTTTCTCCAGCTAGTCTAACCATTTCCACTGCTTTCTCCAAAAAAGCACTTCTTGCTTCTTCTCTTTTCCCTGCCCCCATTTCCAAAAAATTAGTCATCAACATCCCATCAACAACTGACTCACAAACAATCACCGTATATTCGGCTACCCCTTTACCTTTTACAGCAAAAGCAAATCTCAACTTGGGCACCCGGATACCATCAATAGTTTCAAACTCAACACAGCCTTGTGCCTCACGATATGCACGCATTAAGACATGGGAAGGAGAATGGTCGGAATAGGTTTTTACTATACCCCATTGCTGACCAAATAGAGTTACTCCTGAAAGGGTAGTCTGCTTTCTGAAATTCTTGAATTGGACATCTGTAACCTTCACACTATTGGCTGGGAAACAAAGCTCCTCCTCTATTTTTCTGGCAACAACAGAATAGATTCTTGGATTAAAAGCTTTACCAATATTAACCGAGGGCAAGCTTCTATACCAAGCTATAAGCCTATGGACTCCCTTATCCAATTTTAAACTTGCTGTAGCATCCCTTCGCACTTCCTGCACAGAACGTACAACATAACACAGAGACCGATTATAACAACACAGTTGTCTCATCTTACATCTTTATCGTTAAAAGTTGGACAAAATTTCACTTCTGTATATGTTAAAAAAAGTATGTTAAAATTTAAAACATGTCTCCTCTAAAAACAATCCTATTCATATCCAACGGCCACGGCGAAGACTTAGTAGCCGCGGAACTCATCAAAGAGCTAAAAAAGCAATCTGCCCCCCCAAAAACACTAGTATTGCCAATTGTTGGCGAAGGCAAAGCTTTTGAACCTCTAGGGGTAGAGGTCATTGGCAGCAGGCAAAAGCTTCCCAGCGGAGGATTTTCACTTCGAAACCCGGGTTGGCTGCTTTCCGATCTTTCTGCCGGGCTAATTTCCGCTAACTGGAACAATATCCGCATATTGAAAAAATTAAGAGGAAAAATTGATGCCGTAGTAGGAATTGGAGACCTTGTCCCCATCATCGGAGCAATTATCACAAAGGCTCCTTTTATCTTCATCGGCGTAAACAAATCAAGTTACTACAAAACTTTTGGCTACAACTACACTCCCTGGGAAAAGTGGCTGCTTAAGCGTTATGCTAAGGTTATTTTGGTCCGCGATCAGATCACTGCGGAACAACTCAAGCAGGAAGACATCGCAGCTGAATACCTGGGGAATCCGCTGATGGACTGCTGTGGACAAATCCAAAATCCCAATGACAAAATCCAAACAATGAATAATTTTATTATAGGATTTTTGCCTGGGACAAGGGATGATGTCAATTTAAACATAGCGGACTTTGAGTTGGTCGCGGAAGAGCTTTCTAAACAACCCGGATCAACACTTAAATTCGTCATCGCAACCCCTGCAAAAAACCTGAAAGGGTCTAGATACTTTAAAGAAAGCACTCCTTTTGAAGGGGTTATTGCAAAAGCGGATATCATCGTTGGACTATCGGGTACAGGAAACGAACAAGCTGCGGGATTTGGCAAGCCAATCGTAGCTTTTGCCGGAAGAGGATCGCAATACAATCAAAAATTCGCATCCGCGCAGAAAGAATTGCTCGGAGAAGCCCTTTGTCTTACAAAAAAAGACCCTAAAATAGTTGCAAATGAGGTTTGGAAGATATTAAAAAACCAAGAACTTTATCAAGACATGAGTAAAACAGGAAAAGAGAGAATGGGGAGTGCCGGTGCCTGCTATAAAATAGCAGAAGAAATAGTAAGGGCTATAAAATGCGTATAATTTTCTTGGGAACCAACGGATGGTATGACACCAAAGAAACCGGGAGTACTATCTGCACCCTTATAGAAACCCAAGAATTCTATATCATCCTTGACGCCGGTAACGGTATCTATAAAGCAGACCGCTACATAAAAAGGGATAAGCCCGTTTATCTTTTTATTAGTCATTTTCACATTGACCATATTGAAGGCCTACATATCTTAACTAAATTTAAATTTAAATCTTTAACCATCTATGGGCAAAAAGGCACCAAGAAAGCACTAAAAGCTTTCCTAAACAAAAAATTTTCCGTCCCGATCGAGAATCTCCCCTACCCTGCAAAGGTACTTGAGTTTAAACCTGGATGGAATAAAAAACCCTTTGATTTTCAAGCATTAAAACTTGTCCATGCCTCATCCTGTTACGGTTTCCGATTTAAGATCGAGGGCAAATCCCTTGCTTACTGCATTGATACCGGGCTTTGTAACAATGCCATTACTCTAGGCAAAAATGCGGACCTTTTAATTTCCGAATGCGCATTCGAATCCGGCCACGCAGATCCTAAATGGCCGCATTTAAACCCGGAACTGGCAGCAAAGCTAGGGAAAAAAGCAGGGGCAAAAAAACAGGTCCTTACCCATTTTGACGCTTATGCTTATCCAGCATTAAAGCAGAGAGAAAAAGCCCAGAAAATCGCGAAAAGCATCTTCAATAAATGCAGTATTGCAAAAGACAATTTGGAGATAATTTTATAATTGGGATCGGGGCCTAGACTAAAAGCACTAGAAAAAAAACGAAATATATGATAAAAATAATCGGCGACTTCATGGAAACACATACAGGATAAAGCAGAAAAATGAAAAACAAAACCCTCTCCGTTATTATGACAAACTACAACTACGGTCATTACATTGGAGAAGCTTTAGAGGCCATCTTTTCACAGTCTTTTCCTCCCACAGAACTAATTCTTGTCGATGACAGTTCTACAGATAATAGCCTGGAAATAATTAATGCATTTAGCCAAAAACACCCTAATCTCAAACTGATCAAAAACCAAAAAAACATGGGGGCACTCTATAGCGTCAATCTTGCTTTAGATCAAGCTTCGAGCGATTATGTTTATGCTGCAGCTTCAGACGACAAAATTCTTCCGGGATTTTTTGAGAAATCAATGGATCTATTACAACAATACCCCCAAGCAGGACTATGCTGCTCCGACTTGATCCTACAGCGAGATTCCGGAAATATTGAGAATAAACTTCACCTGAAAGATTCTCCTGCTTATTTCCCCCCAAAAGAAGTATTACAAATATTTTTAAAAGATGCCTTATCTCCAATTATATCTAACACCGTTATTATGAAGAGAGCTGCACTTTTAGAAGCAGGAAAATTCAGGCCCGAGCTTTGGTGGGCAACGGATCTTTTTGTAAACAGTGTAGTCGCTTTCCGATACGGATTTTGTTACATACCGCAAATGCTTACCGTACAAAGGATGCATTCTAAACAATTGGGCGGGCAGAGTAACAAAAAAAAGAACCTTTCATTAGAACATAAAGTCATAGCAAATTTGATTGAATGCGCAAAAAAACCAGAATACCATGATGTACTTCCATGCTTCAGAAAAACAGCTGGTTTCTCGGAATTTCCATGGGAAGTGCTGAAGGTTGTTGTCAGCAATATAAAATACTGGGATTTCTTGTCTTTTAAATTAATATCTTTTGGCTGGAGCAGAAGATATCAAATGAACGGCGTCTTATAATCGAGTAACATTAAAACTACGTACACAGAAAGGCAGTCAAATGAACAATTCTGGCTTAGTTTCCATAATAATTTATAACCATAACAGCAAGATTTATTTCGATAATTGTTTTAACGCAATTCAAAGCCAAACCTATCCAGAAATAGAGACTGTTTTTGTAGACTGCGCATCCACAGATGGATCAGCAGATTACATAAGGGAACATTACCCCAAAACAAAAATTTTTACCTACCCCCTTCTGGAAAATACATATTATGCTTAAACCTTGACACCATTATGTCCGAAAATTTCATAGAAGAAATGGTTGCCGTTATTAAATCAGCAGAAAAAATTGGATCAGTTTCAGGAAAAGTCTTATTACGATGGAAATGCAACAAAAACCTTATAGATACTACTGGCCACTGTGTAACAAACACTGGAGCTGCCAGAAATAGGGGTAAAGGAGAAGCAGACCAAGGCCAATATGACCACAAAACAAACCAAAGGATCTTTGGGGTTTGTGCAGCTGCCTCACTATATAGGAGAGAAATGCTTGATGACATTGCTATAAACAACGAGTTTTTTGATGAGGATTTTGATACCGGTTTAGAAGATGTGGATCTAGACTGGCGGGCAAATTTACGCGGCTGGAAATCATTTTATGCGCCCCGAGCTGTTGTTTTCCATGAACAGGGAGGGGTAATCTCTTATCAAGCTAAAAGGGCGAGACTTCTTCACGCAAAAAACAGTCTTCTCATCCTTATTAAAAATGAAACCCTTATAAACCTTCTTCTAGATCTTCCATCTTTTTTGTTTATAGCCATACCAGAAACAATTAAAAACTTAAGCGTTGACCCGTTTCTATTCGAAAGTTACATCCAAGTATTCAAACTTCTTCCCAAAACATTAAAAAAACGGCATTTCATTATGAAAAACAAAAAAATCTCCTCTTTGACCTTTAGAAGATTATTCGAAAATTCGCCTGAAAATATTAGCATTTTCATATTTAACCTAACTACTTTAATTATAGTAATTGTGCTGTTTTTTTGCCTTGGCGGATTAAATCTTTTGTTTTTATTCTTATCATTAATAATCATTTCTGCCATTATCAGAAATCTTCTGCTCCTATTTGAAAGGATCAAGCATGAACATCTTAATAGCATATAAGCACTACCCCATAAGCATGGCCCTTTATTTTAAAAGAGCTTTTAGGTTTTTAGGCTTCCGTGTTTTTTCGGTAGGAGAATGTACTGGGAACCGAATTAGAGAATGGAGAAGTAACCCCCACTTCCCCCATAAATATATAGATGAACCAGATATAAGCCTAAATAAACCCTTTTGGGGCAAAGAGGTCCCGCGCTCTGCAACCGAAATATTAAGAATGGCGGAGGAGCGCGGGTTTAAAGCTGATATTTTGTTCCAGGTGGGAGGCCTGACCTTAAACGGCCCCTACCCAATCAAACAACTTTTTTACGGTACAGATTCCCATTGGTTTGACTATGAAGTAGAAAAGCAAATTGTTGACTATTTTTTCATTGCTCATCCCGGTAAATATTTAAGAGGGGGCATCTGGTTACCCTATGGCGCCTATAAGGGCTTTAAAAGGACCACTGACATTGTGTTTGTAGGAGTTCTTTCCCCGGAAAGGAAAAAGCTTCTAAGAAAATTATCCCGTTCATTTAACATCCGTTTTAAAGAGGGGATTATTTTTGATGAATATGTTGAATTTTATAATCAAGGCAAGATCGGATTTGTAAAAACCAGTCGCGGGGATATCCCCATTAGAGTATTTGAAACCATGGCTATGGGAAATTTCCTTGTTATGGATAAAGTATACGGAATGGACCAACTTTTTGAAGAGGGAAAACATTTCATCGCTTACGCGGGAGAAGAAGAATTAACCGATAAAACCCGGTATTTTCTGGAGCACGATGAAGAACGATTGCGCATTGCTCGCGCGGGAAGAGACCTGGTAAACGAAAAGCACCGCATGGTCCATCGAGTCTTACAAATGCTCAAAGAGGCCCAGTGTTTATGAATAAAAAAGTAAGCATTATTATTCCAAGTTATAATGGAAAATGCCTCCTAGCAAAAAACCTCCCCTCAATAATTCAAAATACCGATCCAGACCAACACGAAATAATTGTTGTAGACAATGGCAGCACAGATGACAGTATAGAATTCCTAAAGGTTTCATTCCCACAAATAAAAATTGTGGCTTTAGATAATAACTATGGTTTTAGTCATGCCTGTAATGCCGCAGCAAAAGCAAGTTTGGGAAAGTTTCTCTATTTCTTAAATAACGATATGGAAGTTACCGCTGGTTTCCTGCCTCCTCTTATTCAGCATTTTGAAGACCCGGCAGTTTTTGCCGTCAGCTCCAAAATACTGCAGCCGCACAACAAGATGTTTAATGAGGCCATCACCATGGCACATTTTGCCGGCGGCTGCCCCAATCCCGATAACCGCATTAGCCGTAATATGGCTTCCCCTGTTTCGTCCATTGAAATCATGTATGCCTGCGGCGGAGCCATGTTTTGTGATAGGAGTAAATTTTGGGAGCTGGGCGGTTTTGACGAACTCTATGACCCCTTTTACTGGGAAGACTTTGATCTTTCTTACCAAGCTTGGAAACAAGGATACAAAGTACTTTACGAGCCAAACAGCTTGGTATACCATCAGCACGGCCAAACCACAAAAAAATACTGGGGCGCAAATTTTGTGCGCATCATAACCATAAGAAACCGCTATATCTTTACCTGGAAAAATATCACTGATCCTTTTATGCTGCTTTCGCATTTCTTCCAGTTGGTATTAATAAAAATCATTGTTCCCAATTATTTTGAATGGGCCGGGCTATGGAAAGCCATAAAACTATTGCCTAAAATCTTAAAAAAACGTAAAACATTAAAAGCAAAACTAACTGATCGGCAAGTGTTTGAAAAATTTGCACACTGGATACCTTATTTAAAAGATTAAATATGGCAATTAATCCCTCTTTAACCAAAAAGGTCCTTATTGCCAGAACAGATGTAATTGGCGACACCTGCCTGGCCACGGTAGTACTCCCCTCGCTTAGAAGCTTTTTCCCTAAGGCAGAAATTACCTTTCTGCTCCGTCCGCTTACTCGTTCTTTACTAGAAGCAAACCCTTACATCAACCGAGTAGAAATAGACAAGATTGCTTCGGGCAAAGTAAAAACAAAAAAAGATCTACAGGCTTATGCGGAAGAGATAAAAAAACAAAATTACGATCTATTTATTTCATTGTGGGAAAATCCAATTTATAAAAAGCTGGCAAAACTGGCAGGGATTCAACATGTTTATATTGCCCCTTCTCCTGGGAGGGACATCACCAAGCATCAGGTTGAAAGAAACTTTAATGCCCTGGATTATTTCGGAATTCCTTACACAATACCATGGGAACTTTACATCACACTAAACAACTGTGATACAAGCTTTGCCATTTCTTTGCTCCAAAAAGAAAACATTTCCGACTCCTCTCTTATTATTTCCGTCTCTCCTGGATCAAGCGGCAGGACTAAAACCTGGAATCTCGATTATTTTCTTGAAGTTGCAGAATACTTCATCAAAAAACATCAGGCGTTTATTCTGGTACACGGATCAAATAAAGAAAAACCTGCTGCTCAGTACCTAAAAAATAAGCTTGGAGATAAAATCATTGATCTTACCGGCGTTTCTGTTGGAGAAATGGCTGCAGCCATAAGCAAATCCCATCTTTATTTTGGAGGGGACACCGGGACCAGCCATCTTGCAGCTGCTTTTAGAGTTCCATCTGTATTTATATACTGCGAAAAACTGATCAACCCAATGAGGTGGGGACCGTGGGGAACCAGACATTATATGATTTATCCTGTATCCCAATGCCCCCTTAAATGCCGGTCATTGGAATGCAAACTGAATACCTGCACCAAAGAAACCCCTCCGGAAGAAATCATAGCTTTAGGGGAAAAGCTCCTGGCAGGGGAAGGGATTAACGGAAAAGAAGAAGCAATGTGGTATTGGAAGCAAAAAGCATTGAGGACCTTGGTAATTTGCGACTCCGACCACCCCTTAGAAAAAGAAAAGGCAGAAAAGATCTCTTTGCTTCTTAAAAATGATGGGTTTTATTCCTGGCTGGTGTCAAAAAATGAATTTTCGCTCCGGAACTTTAAGAACCTTATCAAAGAAATCACTAGAACAAACACCAATGTCATTCATTACTTTGGAAAAAGAACTTGGCTGGCAAAAATATTGACAGTTCTAGCTTCAAACTATGTCCCCCACTACCCTCTTCTCATTCCCAATAAATCAGACTTTAATTCTGCAAAAGATTTGATACACTATTACACCAAAG
>JAPLLA010000033.1:29935-33498 GCA_026387795.1 Candidatus Saganbacteria bacterium
ATTACACCAAAGGATTTAAAAAACCATGAAAATACTCCTATTAAAGCCAGATGCTTTGGGTGATGATCTTTTAATCTCTCCGGTCATTACTGCTTTAAAACAAAAATTCCCGCAATCCCATCTTGCGGTAATGGCTGAAGCTCAAGCCCTGCCTATTTTTGAAAACCATCCAGCAGTAGATGATGTGATCAGGGACTACCTATTTAAAAGAGAAAAACCGTTCCTGCAGATATTAAAAGAAACCAGGGACAAGAAATTCGATTTAATCATTAATTATCGTGAAGAAGGGCGTTATGCACTGCTCACCCTTCTTTCTGGGACTAAACTGCGGGTGGGAGACAAGTCCAAAATCCTGGTAGGATGGATCTACAATAAAGGGGTCTTTCTCAACTGGCCCAGCCTTTGTTCCAAACACAGAGTAGAAACCAACCTAATGCTTCTAAAAAACCTTGGCATCCTTACCACGGATCTAGATACCCGGATCTATACAACCAAAGAAGCACAACTAAAAACAAAAGAAATATTAAGGTCCAAAGGGATTTTGGAACAGGATTTTTTAATCGGGATCCATACTGCCACCGGAAGCGCCAATAAGCCTTATTCACCGGAAAAATTTGCTCTGGTGGCAAAAGAACTGCAAAAAATAAAAAATGCTAAAATTGTCCTGATAGGAGGAGGTAAAAAAGACCAGCTTGCTGCAGAAAAAATCATAAAAAGCGTCCCTGAAGCAATAAACCTAGTCGGAAACCCTCTTCTAGAACTATTTGCGCTAATAGAGCGCTTGCAGCTTTTCATCGGCGTTGATTCCGGACCAATGCATGTTGCTGCAGCACAAAAGGTCCCCATCGTATGTATTTTCCCTTCCAAACAACAAAAACCAGAAAACTGGCATCCGTGGAAAGCAAAATATGTTCTGGTAAGAAACGCGGATGCCTGTCCGTTAACAAAATGTGACCCAAGCACTTGCAAAGATTCCTATTGTGTAGACGCAATAGAACCAGAAGTTATTGTTGCTGCTGCACGAACACTAATCGGTCCTGGCAATTAACTGCTTATAAAGTTCCGCATATTGAGCAGCAATCTTTTTGTAATGAAAATTTTCTATTGCCCAATCTCTGCAGTTTTGAGGCTTTATTTCTGAAAGACGCCCAATTTTAGCGACCATATCTTCAAAATCATCACAAGTAAAACCACTCACCCCATCTTTAACTACTTCCGGAATCGCACCAGATGCACGAAAAGCAAGTACCGGGGTCCCGCTCACATTTGCTTCTACAAGCACAATCCCAAACGGCTCATTCCAAGTTGCAGTATGGATAAAAGCACGCGCTTCTGCCATTAGCTTCGCTTTCTTTTCACCCCACACCTCCCCCACATATTCCATGTTTTTGGGAAGCGTAAGACGACGCAACCAACCCATGCCCGGACCCGCTACCACCACTTTCATCCCGGTCCTTTTTGCAATTTCTACCGCCAAATCAAAGCGCTTCTCAGGCCAGGTAACCCTGGACATCCAAAGAAGATAATCTTTTTTTTGCGGCTGATAAATAAATTCGTCCGGATCAATGGGATTGTAGATAAAAGGTGCATTGGGACAACCTTTTAATTTTCTCTGGGAATCACTAATAAAAGACATGGTAGCAATTTCGGGAGGAAGCAGCCTTTCGCCCCCACCATGGGTAGTAACCAAAATTGGGAGTTTGGTATACTTCCGCATTTCCCCAATCCCATCCCCAACAGGAGACACTCCAGTACCAGGAGAACCGCCATGGATTATTTCAATTCCATCCGGTATACGAGAAGACAAATACCTGGCTGCTGCAATATAATCCTGTCTGCTATAATTTGCTCCTACTGGCTTTAGCGGAATTTCTATGATTTTATAGTATGTGGAAATACTCCCTTTGAGTGCCGCCACATAAACCTCATGCCCAAGTTCAGCCAAACCCTTAGAAATCCAATGTATAACTCGTTCGACTCCACCATAGCCTTTTAGAGGCAAAGTCCAACTCAAAGTATTAATTTGCAGGATTTTCATCTTGATCCTTAAATTATAACATCTCTAATTAAAATCTGTTATAATTATCCCCATGGCAGAAACCTTAGGCAGTTTAATTGATAAATTAACTATTAAGGAAATCCGGCTTTGGCATGCTCAAAACGAAAACCAGGCACCAGCTGAAGTAACCAGTGGCATAAAAGGACAGCTCCTGGACTTAGAAAAAGAAATTGACCAGTTTATTAAAGCTGCTTTAAAAGGCAAGGTTCGCATTCGAGACCAAAAATTCAAGCTTTATAAAAACCCAAAGAAAAACACCCCTGTGGAAAAGATTAAGACCATCGGTCCACTGGCTTCGATGTTGGCAAAAGAAAACTTAGACCTTTGGCATTTTGAAGACGAAATCAGAAAAGAAGGCCAACCCCCTGAAAACGTAGCCCTGCTTAAAAGAAAAATTGACGCCACCAACCAAGTAAGAAACGACTTAATCGACAAAATAGACGAAATCCTCGAGAATGTATGCAAAAAGAAATAAGGGATTAATTCACATGGAGACCCTCCATGAAAATTTAAAAGTAGACCTTTGTTGTGGCAATTCAAAACCAGACAGTTTTATGGGAATAGACATCGTCCCCGGCAACAAAGTTGATTTAGTCCACGACCTTTCAAAAGGAATCCCCCTCAAAGATAATTCCGTAGAATTTTTAAGAGCACACAACGCCCTTGAACATCTACCGGATAAGGCAAAAATCATGAATGAAATTTATAGGGTTTGCAAAAATGGTGCAAAAGTAGAATTAGCCCTCCCCTCAACCGATGGGAGAGGTGCATTTCAAGACCCTTCGCACATTACTTTTTGGAATGAAAACTCCTTTAAATATTTCGATGCAACTACCTCTGTAATTACCATGTCCAGAATATTAGGTTTCACCGGCAACTTTAAAACCATTAAAATAGAACGCATTATAGACGGAATCCCTTTACAATGGCCTAATCTGCTCGCCCTTACCTTTCTACGTTTAAAATGCTTGCTTTTATTTTACAAACCAGAGATAACTTTTATAATTACGCTAAGAGTCATAAAATGAATCGTTTAAAATCGCAGGTAAACAAAATATTAGTTATCCGCCCTGATGCTATCGGCGATGTCCTTTTAATCACCCCTGCTATCACGCTCATCCGTAAACAGTATCCAAGCGCCCTAATTGCGGTTTTGGTCAGGGCTTATGCAAAAGAAGTGGTTGCCAACAATCCAGATATAAATGAAATTATACTGGACCCTGTTTTTGAAAAACCTTTATCGGTTTTTGCCTTTGCCAAAGAAATAAAGAAAAAGAAATTTGATCTTTCCATCCATTTTTACAATGAATTTCCTTACGCCCTGCTCGCTTACCTGGCAAAAATCCCCTATCGGCTGGGAGAAAAGGGGAAAACTCTTTTTAGTTTTTTTTATACGCTCAAGTCTAATCAAGAATGGGACAATCCCGCCTTACATGAAGTAGAACATAATCTCTTATTGTTAAAACCCCTGGGAATCGAGCCACCCCCCCCTCCCCCCCCCCCC
>JAPLLA010000033.1:33503-44894 GCA_026387795.1 Candidatus Saganbacteria bacterium
CCCCCCTACCCCCCCCCCCTAAAAATCGTAGTACCAAATAACTTTGGAGAGAACTTTCTAGCAGAAAATAAAATCAATACAAACGAATTGGTAATCGGCATTAACTTGGGAACAGGGAAAAGCAATCGTCCCTGGCTGGCAAAATCATTTATAGAAACCATTAACCTTCTGACAGAGAAGTTGGGGGCAAAAATAATTTTGGTGGGCGGGCCAAAAGACAAAGAAAAAGAAGCTTTCATTCTAAACCATGTAAAACACCCGCCTTTAAGTCAGGTCGGCATCCCCCCATATTTACCGGAATTAATTTCTCTCATCAGTCAGTGTAAAATTTTTATTACGGTTGATACTGGTTTAATGCATATTGCTGCTGCTCTAAAAATACCCACCGTAGCTTTATTCCCGGCAAAAATCATACGACCAAGCGAGTGGGGCCCTTGGCAAACACCACATGTTATTCTTAGCAACTCATCGGCCTGCAAAAGAAAGTGTATCCCTTCCAATTGCACATATGACGACTGCTTAAAGGGAATTACCCCAGAGGCAGTACTAGATGCAGTTAAACTTCTGCTGGGCAAATGAATAAAAACATCCTAAAACCTATTAAAAAAATCCTCATCATCCGTCCAGATGCTATTGGCGACGTGGTGCTCATCACCCCTGCTCTTTCTGCTCTAAAAAAGCGGTTTCCAGAAGCAAAACTAACGCTCCTCATCCAAAAATACACAGAAGATGTCGTCAAAGGTAACCCGGATATCGATGCAATAATCATTGATGACATTAAAGCAGGTAAGGTTAATAATGTTTTTGAATATTTTGGATATGTAAACAGGATCAAAAGCCAAAAGTTCGATCTTTGCGTAAATTATTATAATGATACCCCTGCTTATGCATATCTTCCCTTCTTGGCAGGGATCCCTTATCGAATCGCAGACAAATCGAGGATACTCTCAAGCTGGCTTTCCAACCTGGGAACTTTTTTAAACCATTTGGACCCAAACAAACATGTAGTAGAGAGAAACCTGGACCTGATCATGCCTCTTGGGATAGATAGATCCAACCCAAAACTCATTCTGCCTATCCAAAAAGAATCCGAAAACAAGGTTGCTGCCCTGCTTGAAAGTCTAAACATCAGTAAAGAACAGCTTTTAATAGGTATACATATCGGAACTGGAGGAAGTAATAAGGCGTGGAGGGCAGACGGTTATGCAAAAGTCATTGATACTCTTTCTGAACAATATAATGCAAAAATCATACTGATTGGATCAGGAAAGGAAGAAAAAACCGCAATTGAAATCATCTCTTTATGCAAACATAAGCCTATCAGCTTGGTAAACAAGCTTACTCTAGCTGAACTGATTGCGCTAATCAGCTATTTGAAGCTATTTATCGGAGTAGACAGCGGACCCATGCATATTGCAGCGGCACTGAAGATCCCGGTAGTTGCTATTTTTGCTACTAAGAAGATAAAACCGTCTGAATGGGGACCGTGGCAAACTCAAAATGTAATTATAAGAAAAGAATCCGCATGCAAAAGAAGCTGCGATCCAAGAACTTGCATCTACGATGACTGTTTAAAAGAAATTAACCCGGAAGATATTATCCAAGGGGTAAAAACCTTAAAATGCTAAAAGCCTTAAAGAAAGAACACCTGGTCCCCATCTTCTTCTTTATCCTATCTCTATTCTTATTCGCATGGAAAATCGGCTCCATCCCGATCATCGACGGTGACAGTGCTTTTTACGCAGAGATTGCTAAAAACATTGTACGCAACGGAGACTGGATGACGCTGCGCTACATCGATCCTGCCAACATCATCGATAAACCACCATTAATGTTCTGGATGATCGCAATTTGTTTCAAAATATTCGGAATAAACGAGTTCGCACTGGCAATTTGGCATTCCTTGCTTGCAGCTTCGACTGTACTTGTAACTTACTACATAAGCAAAGAGCTTTTTAATGCCAAAACAGCATTCCTTTCTACTGCTATCTTAATAACAACCGCCCAATTCTTTTATCAAGGCCGGGTCCCTTTGCAAGACATTCCATTAACACTTTTTATTGCGCTAGCAGTATATTGTTTTTTATTGTTTGATAAATACAAAAACCGTCCCGGGCTTTATTTGGCCGCAGTTTTTACTGCTCTGGCCACTTTAACCAAAGGACCGGTTGGACTGGCACTGGTAGGCTTAATTATTTTATCTTACGTAATTCTAAATAAAAAATGGGCTTCTTATTCTAAAATAGATTATTTGGCTCGAATACCTCTGGCAATCATTCTGTTTTTTGCTATTACTCTCCCTTGGTTTATTATGGAATATCAGAAATGGGGACAACCTTTTTTAGAAGTGTTCTGGGGAAGGAACTTTGGCAGGTTTTTAATGCCCGTAGACACTGTAGGAGCCACCGCAGTCACGGATAGCATCAAGCCCCAATACGATTTTTATTCCTACTTTCTGCAATTATTATTGCTTTTAATCCCTTGGGGCGCTTTCGTATACCCTGCCCTATACCACGCTTTTAAGAGGCTAAAAAACCAAGCAGAAAAATCATCGCTTTTACTCCTGTTTTGCTGGGCTTTGATCCCATTGATTTTCTTTTCTATTTCTTTAAATTATAAAATTGCCCGCTACATCCTTCCTGCACTGCCTGCTCTAGCCATCATCATCGGAAAATTCTGGAATGATTACCTGGAAAATAAAAAAGAATTAGCAAGACCAATGCTAGTTTCAAACCTGCTTAATCTGCTACTGATCTTACCTGCCCTGATATTATTAACAGCAATCGCAATCTTTAAGTTTCCAAACGAACAAGCTGCTTTTCAGCCTATAGTTTTTCCGTTTCTTTCCATCTTGAGCTTGGGGATGTTGGCTGCCACTCTCCTTTTATTAAGGAAAAAGGGTTATCCTGCATTCCAAACTTTTTTTACCTCTGCTCTGATTGCATATATCGTACTGATCGGATGTTTTGCGGTTTACTTCCAGGAAGCAAATCCAACCAGATATTTCAGCCAGAAAATCCTATCCATCTTCAAGCCTAATGAAGTAGTGGGACAATATACAGGCACAGGAACAGCTATGCTTAACTTTTATACGGACCACCATGCAGCCTTAATCAATGGCGAAGAAAATCTGGCAGGCTTCTTAAAACAACCGCAAAAAACCTATGTCTTAACCGACAATCCAAAAGCACTGGAGGAATTTGAAAAAAAATACCCGGGAAAAGCAAAGACAATAGAAAAAAAGAGTTATATGATACTGTTCACGAATTAAAAATGCCAAACGTATTATTCATATCCAACGGCTTCGCAGAAGATCTCGGAGCAATCGCAATTATCAAGGAATTGCATAAGCTCGCCCCGGAAATAAGGGTTTATGTCCTGCCGATTGTAGGAGATGCCAAACATTTCAATGGACTAAACGTTGAGGTGATCGGCCCACATTGGGAACTTCCCAGCCAAGGTTTTATCCACGAAAAAGAACATTACAACGTATTCATGGACATTAAAGCTGGAGCAATCCCATTGCTTTTAGGGCAAATCTGGGCAGTACTTAAAAACCGCAATAAATTTGATCTGATAGTAGGCATTGGCGACTATGTTAGCATTATGGTTAACGGGCTTTTAATTAAAAAGCCTTTCTTTTATGTTTGGGTCACCCTATTTCCGGTTTATCCAAAAAGTGCCATTAAGTATATGCAAAAATACGGGCTGGAGATCTTTCCGCGCGACATCAACCTAAGCCATTTAGATCGGAGCCGCGTACCTAAGCAGTATTTAGGCAATCCGATTATGGATGCGTTTGAAATCAAAGAAGAAGATTTTGGGATTACTTCAGATGAACCGGTAGTTGGAATACTTCCAGGCAGCAGGAATATTACCTATAAAACACTTCCTTTATTAGCTCAAATCATAAATAATATCAGCAGCGCATCTCCGGCTTATTTCTTAATTGCTGTGAGCCCAAAATTGGACCGTCATAAAGTTGAAGGGATCATCAGCCCAATCTTAAAAACCTCTAAAGTTATCCTTTCGGACCAATTTGGAGACATTTTAAACCAGTCGGACGTAATAATTGGATTAGGGGGTACTGGGTGCGAGCAAGCAGCTTGCATGGGAAAACCGGTCATTACTTTTTGGGGCGAAGGAATCTCCAGGAGCCGACAGTTTGTAGAGGGCCACGCCTACTCCATCTTAAAAGAATCTGCTATACTGGTGGAACCCGATGCCGATAAAGTAGCAGAAGCAGCATTAAATCTGTTAAAAGACCCGGAAAGAATGCTGCAGATGGGCCAAGCAGGAAAAAGGTTGATGGGCCCCAGAGGAGCAAGCAAGCTAATCGCTCAAAAAATAGTTAATTACTTTAAGCAATAACCATGAAATTATCAGTTTTAATACCCGTATACAACGAAAAAAACTCCATCAAAGAGATTGTTGAGAGCGTCAAAAAAATCCCCATGTATAAAGAAATCATTATTATTGACGACTATTCCACAGACGGTACCAGGGATGTGCTTCCGCAGCTACGGGACAAAGACACCATCATTATCTATCACGAAAAAAATAAGGGAAAAGGAGCAGCACTACGTACAGGGATCCACCATGCTACTGGAGACTATATTATCGTCCAGGATGCAGATCTGGAATATGACCCAAACGACTACTTTAAGCTTCTTTCTTTGGTAGTGGAAGGAAAAGCAAAAATCGTATATGGCAGCAGGTTCAAAGGAAAACCGGAATTTTCTACCCTCTCCCACTACCTTGGGAACATGCTTCTTACCTGGATTACCAATATTCTCTATGGTGTCATTCTTACAGATATGGAAACCTGTTATAAGCTGGTACCTGCGGAACTGATGAAGCGCTTAAACATTAAAGCCAACCGTTTTGATTTTGAGCCGGAAATTACTGCAAAGATATTAAGAAGCGGATACAAAATAGTGGAGGTCCCTATTTCCTATAAAGGACGAGGCTTCCATGAAGGTAAAAAAATCAGCTGGAAAGATGCTTTTTCCGCAATTTGGACCTTAATCAAATATCGGTTTTGGGATTAAACTAAATATGCAGCCAGTCATAAGCGTTGTGATAGGAACCTATAACCAAAGAGAAGTACTCCAGAAAGTCCTTGATTCCTTGTTAGACCAAACCCTCTCTCCGGATTTATATGAAATTATAGTGGTAGACAGCTCATCTTCTGACGGAACAGAAGGAAAGATGTACGAATATGCCTCACAATACCCTTTTTTGCGTTACATTCGCCAGGAAAACCAGGGTAAAGCTGCTGCCAGAAACCGCGGTATCCAAGAAGCCAAAGGAGAAATCATCCTGATCACAGATGCAGACATGATTGCAAACCCGGAACTGGTGGAAGAACATCTTCTTTTCCACAATAGACACAAAAACACTATGGCAGAAGGACTTACCTATAACTTAAAAAGCTATGATAATTTCAAAGAACCCAGCAACCTCTCCCCTTACATTAAAGAAAGGATCAAGCCCGAGCAAAAAATCCGCTGGTCCTACTTTTTAACCGGCAATATCTCTTTACCCAAACAACTCTTAATCGAAGCTGGAATGTTTGATGCAAGCTTTAAAGGCTATGGCTGGGAAGATTTGGAGCTGGGCTACAGATTAAAAAAGAAGACCCCTCTTTATTATCTTCCGTCTGCCATCAACTATCATTATCATATTGTTCCCGAAGGAGATATGGCGGAAAGAAAGTACCAAACGGGCCAATCTGCAGTATTGTTTTACAAAAAACATCCCAATTTTGAGATCAAGATGTTTCTTGGCATGAATCCTCTGGCAGTTGCGATTTATAAGATTATCAATTGCTCCGCCTGGATCCAAAACATGCTCAAAGAATACAGTAAGAGCGATGTGTGCGTTAGGTACGTTTGGGAAGAGTATCTATATAGAAAAGGATTTTTTGAGGCGCTTCAAAAAGTATGCTAAAATATCTCTCACCAAACAACAAAGGAGATTAACCATGCCAAAGTTGAAACTCGGATTACCAAAAGGAAGCTTGCAAGAATCCACTTTTGAGCTTTTTAAAAAAGCGGGCTACATAATTAAAACTGGTTCCCGCTCCTACTTTCCAAGTGTCAACGACGACGAACTGGAAATCATGCTCCTTAGAGCACAAGAGATTCCTATCTACGTGGAAAATGGAGCACTGGATGCAGGGCTTTGCGGCTCGGACTGGGTAAAAGAAAACGGGTCCAATGTTACAACCGTAGCAGACCTAATCTACGCTAAACAGGGACTGCGAAAAGTAAGATGGGTAATCGCGGTTCCCGGCGGATCAAAAATAAAAACAGTCAAAGACCTTAAAGGGAAAAGAATAGCAACCGAACTGGTAAATGTAACAAAAAAATACCTAAAGAAACAAGGAGTAACCGCGGACGTCGAATTTTCCTGGGGCGCAACCGAAGCCAAGGCTCCCCTTCTGGTTGATGCAATCGTTGAACTAACTGAGACTGGAAGCTCCCTTAGGGCCAACAATCTCGAGATTATCGAAACCATTCTGGAATCAAATACAGTCGTAATTGCGAACAAAGCTTCCGCCAAAGATCCCTGGAAAACAGGAAAGCTGGAAAACCTGGTCATGCTTTTAAAAGGAGCCTTAATTGCCGAGCAAAAAGTAGGGTTAAAAATGAACGTACAAAAGAAAGACCTAAACAAAATCCTGGCACTACTTCCGGCGCTCAATACCCCAACTGTTGCCCCCTTAAGCAATCCGGGATGGATAGATGTGGATACGATTGTAGACGAAAGCCTGGTTAGGGATATTATCCCTAGGCTTAAAAAAGCCGGAGCACAAGGAATTGTAGAGTATCCTTTAAATAAAATTATCCCTTAATTTCTGCTACTAGGGCAATAATATCATTTACAGTTTTAACAGAACGCAAGCGGTCTTCCGGGACATCAATGTTAAATTTTTTATCCAAAGCAGCAAAAATTTCCACACCCAAAAGAGAATCCACCCCTAAATCGTAAAAGATATTGGCATTAGGATCAATCCTGTTTTCGGGAATCTTGATGATTTTGGACACCAAAGTCAGGACCTCTTTTTTCTCTTTGTCTTCCACAATTACCCCCTACAACAATCCAAATTCTCTTTTTACCTTAAACCGCTGTATTTTGCGGGTTGAGGTCTTGGGCAGCTCTGCTTCGGAAAGGACAAAATTAACGATCCTCTTATAATCCGTCTCTTTAATGTTAAAACGATAGATTTGTTCCTTTATGATCGAGCGGATCAAATCCGGCGACAAAGAAACCCCGTTTTCAGCCGCATATTTTTCAAAATATTCATGGTTCGGCACAATCACTGCCCACGCTTCTTCTGCCCCTTTACGCAATCCCTCTTTTACTTTTATTCCCACTACACAAGATTCTTTAATCTGCGGCAAACGGTTTAAAATAAACTCCAGTTCTTCGGGATAAACATTCATCCCCGATCCGGTTACGATTACATCTTTAGCACGACCGGTAATAAACACATATCCCTCTTCATCTATATACCCCAAATCACCGGTATGCAACCAACCATCAACCAAAACCTCTCCGGTTAAATCTTTCCTCTTATAGTATCCCTTCATAATATTGGGACCGCGCGCAACAATTTCTCCTACCCCCAAACCATCCGGATTTTTAATTTTTAGCTCTACTCCAGGGACTACTCTGCCTACAGAACCAATTTTATTGTGTTTTAGTGCACAGCAAGTAAGGATTGGAGCAGATTCGGTTAATCCGTATCCTTGCAAAATAGTAATACCGAATGAATCAAATCCCCTAATAACAGCCGGGTCAATGGCTGCTCCACCGCTGACAAAAAAACGGAGCTTGCCGCCCAAGTTCTTGTGCACCATTTTAAAAAGTTTGGCTCCAATGTTAATTCCTATGACCTGAGAGAAGAAATAAGAAACTGCGCTTAAAATGGAGAATGAGATTTTTGCAACCATCCCCTTTTCTTCTGCCTTGCGGATAATTGCATCGTAAAAAAGCTGGTATAAAAGTGGTACACCGCACATGATAGTAACCCCGGTCTCCTGCATATTGGCTACAATCTGATAGGATTTTAGGCTCTCTGCATAAGTAATCTTTGCCCCTTCATGGTATGGCCCCAAAAATCCTGCAGTAGTTTCAAAGGTGTGGTGGATCGGTAGTACAGACAAGAAGTTGTCTTTGGGACTAAAATCAAATAAAGGAACCACTGCCAAAACATCAAACACAATATTGCGGTGCGTAAGCATAACACCTTTGGGGTTGCCGGTAGTACCGGAAGTATAAACCAAAGAAGCCAAGTCCTCTGAGGTGGGAACCTGCTTTATAACGCCTGTTTCTCTTGAAACTACACGGTTAAAAGAATACACGCCAACAGGGGCTTCTTTTTCCATGGAAATAATCGCTTTTAAAGACGGAACCTTAGATTTTAACCCTTCCAAAAGGCCAATCAGCTTACCTGAACCAATAATTACTTTAGCTTCTGAGTCCAGTAGAAAGTTAATAATATTTTCTTCGGTTAAAAGCACATCCAAAGGGACTGCTACCGCTCCAAGATAAACCACTGCCAAAAAAGAAATGGCCCATTCCGGACGGTTTTCACCAATAATAGCAACCCGGCATCCCCTCTCTATACCCAACTCTTGCAAACTATAAGCCAGGCTTTCCACCATTTTCCCTGTTTCGGCAAAAGTAAACTTTTGATAAACACCCTCTCTTTTTATCTGGAATGCAACGTGTTCTCCATATAAACGGGTATTTTGGGTAACAAAATCCTTAAGCGTTTCCATAGACCATTCTCCTCTCTATGAAAAACGTAAGTAAGCCGGCAAGGGCGCAAACTGCCTAACCAAGAGTTCAGTGCCAAACATTAAGACCACTGCCATGCAAACAGCGGAAAAAACAAAAATAATGACCTTCTCTTGGGAAGTCTCAAGTATTATCGGCAATCCCACATAAAAGAGGTAAACCGAATACCATCCTAATATGGTAAAAATTCTCAGGAATGGTATCAGTAAAAATACATCTGCCAGCCAAAAGGGGGTAACCGCATAAACCACCAGTTTTAATGCGGGGGTAAATTCCACTTTTGAATCAAAACAATACGCCAAATAGGTAGTCAATTTGGCCATCGCATAGATGGCCAAAAGGTTTGCCCCCAGCTTTACCACCGCAAAGAACAAAATATTGATAAAAGAGACCCTAATTAGCCCCTGGAAAGGGTCATAAATACCAATGATCCCGTAACGGAGAATTGCCACCAAACAAGGAACCGCAGCAATGTAAACCGCATACGAACGGAAAAGATCTGAAACGGAGGTGCTCTCAAACTTAATCTCTTTCCAGGTGTCGTTTGGGAGTAAAAGTAGCTTCCTAATTTTGGAAACTAATAAAGAAAAATTCATGATGAGGTGGTAATTTTAGCATTCTATATATCTTGTGGCAAGCAGCTAAAAAGTTTATAATTTCGACCATGATGTACCAGATGATGAACATTCCAATAGACGTAAGCAGGCCGCAAACCTGGAGTAACCTGCATCATTTGCCGGTAAAGACCCGTAAAGAATGGATCAACCATAACTTAGCGAATATGATCAAAGTGCTCCATGCTCTCCCTATAGATGAAAACAGCCTTTCCCCAGACTCCAACCAAAACCCCTGGCACTTGATCGGTTTCATCTGCATCAACGACAACCTCTATAAAGAAGCGGAAAAGATTTATGAGGAAATGCAGAAAAAGATGAAAGAATCCCACAAAAACTTTGGGATCCCTTCCTATTACCTGGGAATCGCTAAGTTTTTGCAAGGAAGGCACAAAGAAGCTTATGCGGAATTTAAAACATCCAGGCAATACGACCTGCTGCACAAAATATTTGACAGCCCCTCTGCAGCAGCTATTCACTATATGGAAGAAACCATCTTCCCCACCAAAGAAATCATACATAAAAACCAGGAAAAACTAATTGATGACCTTAATATTCCACGCTGTCTGGAAAAGGTCTTTGGAACAAACAAGTTAAGGACCATCCATAAATGGAACTCATCTTCTCCTCTTTTTTCCAGGGCTGTAAGCCAGGGAGGAGGATATTTTTTAACCTTACGTAACCCCCACGGCGAAATCAAGGGGATTGCTATTGATCCTGGATACGACTTCTTTACTATTTTTAGAGACATCGGCCTAGGCATTGCAGACATTGATGCCATCATTATTACCCACGACCACGATGACCATACCGAATCCGTAGAAGGAATACTTTCTCTGCTGGCAAAATATAACGACCATAACCATGAAAAGAAATCCCGCGTTATTGATATTTTTGGTTCTGCAGGAGTACTCCTGAAATTCCACGGATTGCTAAGCGCCACTGACCTGTTTGGAAATAAGGAGATCAACTTCAAGCTCCTAGTACCAGGTAATATCATTTCTGAAATTGAAGGAGCAAGCTTAAAAGAAAAATACGGAATAACCGTTTACGTAAAACAAGCACACCATACCGAACGCTGGACCAACCAAGAATCTTCTGTAGGCCTGGTCTTGGAAACCAATATTCCCTCTTCGGAAGAAGAACCGCATACTCTTTGTATTGGAATTACCGGGGATACCCGTTACGAAAACGGGTTAGGCGTGGAATACAAAGACTGCCAACTCCTTTTAACAAACATCGGCTCAATTGAAAAAGAAGAAGGCAAATACCTCAATCAACACTTGGGACTGCTCGGCTGCATTAATTTAATCAAAGAAGCGCGCCTTAGAAAACCGCTCCTTTCTATCCTTACAGAATTCGGGGAAGAATTCAGCGGTAAACGCAAGATCATTAGCCAAATCATTGAAAACTGGGTTCAGCCCATGGAAGAAAACCATTCCGCATCAATGCTGCGCGTTATCCCGGCAGATATAAACCTGGAAGTACGGTTATCTGATTTACATATTAAAGAAACAGACACCAATGTGTTTTTCCCTTATCAGATGATTACCATTGAAGAAGACTCAAATTTCGACACCCTCAAATATAAGCTCAAAGCCCAAAGATAATCCCCCACTGTCGGATTCGGTGAGTTTGACCAGGAAACCAAATTGCTCATATAACCTTCGAAAGGAGGTGACTACATGGGTGCATTAAACCGAATTATCCTCACCGGCAACTTGGTTGCAGATCCGGAAGTAAGGTATACCGAAAAAGAGATCCCGGTGGCACATTTCCGCCTGGCAGTAAACCGCATACCCAGAAACGGTTCTAAAACCAAAGAAGCGGATTTCATTAACTGCATTGCCTGGGGAAACCTGGCCAAAATTTGCGGAGAATACCTGAAAAAAGGACGTTCCGTAGCAGTAGAAGGAAGGCTGCAAATCCGGCCCTACGAAACCAAAGGGCAAAAAAAATCCGCTAC
>JAPLLA010000033.1:44902-75825 GCA_026387795.1 Candidatus Saganbacteria bacterium
AGTAGTAGACAACATGCAAATGCTGGACAACAAATTCTTCAAAGCTGCAGACAAAAAAACCTCTGCTGCCCTTGATCCTGAAGAAGAATTAGCCCTCGTTTAAGAAGGCCTCTTGCCCCGCTCTCTCTCTCTTTCCCCCCGGAGACCACCCAGGCTTCCGGGGGATTTTTTCATAACGAACCTTTACTTCTTAAACCTAAAAAGATATAATTTTTACCTATGAAGCATAAATTCAATCCGCGTTTGGTTTTAATCCTTACCGGGTTATTCTTATTTGCCCTGCTTGTAACCGAAGGGATTTCTGCAGAAAAACCAGTCAAAAAAGAAATAACTAAATTAAACCCTCCGCTACTCTCCGGGAAAATGAGCTTGGAAGAAAGCATTAAGAACCGAAGGTCCCAAAGGGAATTTCTTCCCACCGAACTTTCCAAAGACCAAATCTCCCAGCTCCTTTGGGCGGCACAAGGAATTACAGATAAAGGGTGGAACCTGCGCGCTGCCCCTTCTGCAGGCTCGCTCTACCCTTTACAAATCTACATTGTTAAAGGAGATGGGATATACCATTACCTCCCCCAAGACAACGCCATAGAAAAAATCAGCGATGAAGACCGGCGCACCTCATTGGCTCAAGCCTGCCTTGGACAATCTTTTGTGGCAGAAGCCCCGGTCAGCATTATTGTTGGCGCTGATTTTTATAAAGTCCGGCCCAAATACGGCAGCCGGACCGAAAGATACATCTTTTTAGAAGCGGGCCACGTAGTAGAGAATATTCAACTTCAAGCAGTAGCCATGGGGCTTGGAAGCATACCTGTAGGTGCATTTTGGGACGATATAGTTAAAAGGATGCTACTGCTCCCTACAGAAATCTACCCAGTCTATATCATACCCGTAGGATATATTAGGTAAACAATGAAACATGCCGACCATCTGAGACTCATCGCACTGATTTTCATAGTAGTAGCTGTTGTCCATTTCTTTATTATGATCTTTATTCCACAAATTCTTCCTCCATTTTTAAAATTGGGGGTGCCAGGCAGACCGCTTAATATCCTCCTAGTGGGGAAAGACCTCATTTATGATATTGATGGCAAGGTCATTTCTGCCTTGGGAAATACCGATACGCTGGAAATTATCCATATTAACCCGGTTACTAACAAGATCCTACTTTATTCCATTCCACGCGATACGGTAGTAGACATACCTGGTTACGGGAACCATAAGATCAATGCCGCATATAATCTAGGCGGGATCAAGCTCCTCAAAGAATCGGTAATTAAATTAACCGGGGCCAGAATCGATGGGTATATTATGGTAAACACTAGGTTCCTGGAAGAGACTATAGATATACTTGGAGGGATAAAAATCTACGTGGACAAAGATATGGATTACGATGACAACGCAGCTAAACTGCATATTCATCTCAAGCAAGGCGATCAAAAATTGACCGGCAAGCAAGCAATGGGCTTTGTCAGGTTCCGCATGGAAGCCATGGGAGACCTCAGCAGGATCGACCGACAGCAACGGTTTATGAAGTCTTTTTTTGGTAAACTTAGAAATATCGGAAGCATACCCCGCCTCCCCTTAGTGCTGATTGGAGCATACCATCATACCCAAACCGATTTATCCTTAAAAAAAATCCTCCAAATTGCTAATTTTGTCAGGACCATACGGCTTGGAAGTATTCAAAATTATACTTTAGAAGGCGAACAAGTTGACCATACATATCTAGGAAGCGTGATCATGCCAAAATCTACGGAAATAGAAAAGTTTGTGAAGACTAACCTGTAATTTCTCCGATATACGGCAAATAGCGATGCTGCTCAGAAAAATCCAAGCCATATCCAACCACAAATTTATCCGGGATTTTAAACCCAACATACTTAAGAGGCACGGGAATTTTTCTGCGAATAGGTTTTTCCAGTAGCGCGCAAACCGCAACGCTGATTGGGCTATGCTTCTTGAGCTCTTCCAAAAAGAAGCTCATGGTGTGGCCAGTATCAACAATATCTTCCACCACCAAAACATTTTTATTCTCCACGTCCAGGTCTATCTTCTTTTTAATTATCAGATCCCCTTCTGAAAACATTTTTCCGCCATAGCTGGAAATCTGCACAAAATCCACCTCTACAGGGATAGTAAGCTCCCGGATCAAATCCGCAAGAAAAATAAAAGAACCCTTTAATATCCCAACCAAAACCAAAGGCCGCTCGGCATAGTCCTTGGAGATCTTTTTAGCCAAAGCCCGGACTCTTTTTTTAATCTTCTCGCGCTTAAAAAGGATTTTTATTTTCCTCTTTTTCTCCATGGTTCTAAGTCTAACAAAAAGCCTTAAAAAAGCAAGGAGCGTTATCGTTGCAGAGCAGGCTTGAATTAGGTAGAATAAATACATCCATGAAAAATGATTTAAACTCACTATTAAACATTTTATTCGACTTTAAACATCAAAACAGAAAAAGAAGCATCCGCGAACTCGTATTTTTAATTATTATCATCTGCCTGATCATTGTGGTTCTGCTTACTTATCAAGGAAAAGAAGAAAAAAGCAGGACCATTAACATCAGCGGCAGCAGATTTCGCTTTATCAATCTTACAAATTTCAGCGATGTCCAACAAAACTACTGGGGAGCCAAACAGATTGCCTTGGTTTCTGCGCTTGGCATTGTAACCGGATACCCGGACCAAACTTTTCGCCCCAAAGAACTGGTTACCCGCGCACAAATGGCAGTGTTTTTGATCAGGGGAAAGGGAACCACCCCTGAATCCGCTGTAGGAATCAAACCTTTTAAGGATGTCCCGCAAACTTTTTGGGCAGCGGAAAGTATTTATCAGGCGATAGCAGCAGGATTTTTAAAAGGATATCCTGACGGGTCTTTCCGTCCAAGCCAAACCATCAGCCGCGCAGAAGGGGTTGCAATGATCTGCCGCTTTGCTGATATTGCGCCCGGTGCTTATGATAAAATTTTCCCGGACGTTGCGCCCTACTACTGGTATGCACCTTATCTTGCAGGAGCAGTCAAAGCAGGGGTAGTAAAAGACGGAACGGGTAAGCCTTTTAATCCCAGCAACAAACTGACGCGAGCAGAAGCAGTGGAAATACTCTTTAGGACTCCGGTCATACAGGAACGGGTTAACGAATTTCTCACCCAGAAATTCATGGAAGAGGGAAAGAAAAAAGGCCTTTCTAAAGAAGAAGCACAAAAAATGCTCAAAAAAATAGACCCGGCAAAACTCCAAAAGCAGTTAACCCAATAAATTTATGGTCTATCCTATTCCCATGTTTCAATCCTTTCTAAATACGGAACCAAACGAGATCAAAGAATGGGTTATCCTCTCTCCTATCATCTCACCATCAGACATCAAGAGCTCATTGGTAACGGATGAAACTGCTTCTAAATCAAGCCTTGGATACTTAGTTCTAAATGGCAAGGGAGCTACTTTCATCAAATGCCCCAGAGGCTCAAACTGGGCCGCAGAGATTGTTCCGTTGCTCAAAGAAACTGCGTGTAAAAAGGTCCTTTTCTTAGGAGCAATCGGAGGGTTAGCTGATAATGTAAAGATTGGAGACCTTATAGCAGGAGCAAGCGCACAAAATGTCTGCTCTATTTCCGAGTGGCTGATGTGCTCTATAAAAAGTGAGAATAAAGAAGTTCCCGCTTCTTTAAGCCTACTCAAAAAAACAAGTCTAACCAAAGGAAAAGTTGCTTCTGTACCTCTGCTTTTCTCTGAAACAAAGAGCTTGGTAGAAAAGCTAAAAGAATCGGGATGTATGGGGATAGAAATGGAAAGCGCACCCTTATATCTAGCTTGTGAAAGACATGGAATCGAGGTCCTTGGGCTCTATTTGGTTACAGATCTGCCTCTGACACACACCTTCTATTCTGATGCGTGTTTGATCAACGACAAAACCGTATTAAAAGAAAAGCTTAAATTGCTAATAAAAAACACATTGAATATAATCGGGGCATGAAACACAAACTTTACAAGGAAACCGCCAAACACATTAAAAGACTGAAGCCCTTTGAACAAAAGGCCCTCTTTGGCATCATCGAAAGCCTAGAATTAGGAGTAAACTTCAGCCGCGAGTTTACGGATTACTTGATCGACCTCTCAAAAATATTACAAAAACCCATCCAAAACATTTTAAAAACCCCAGAAATCCAAGATATTTTAAAGAGCGAACGCTTGCCGCGTTCAAGAAAGATTCGGCTTATCAAAAACCTGTTTTTTCAAATGCGCTACCCCTATATTTCCACATACAACTCCCATGGCAATGTAGGGCAAGGCTTTATGCCTTGCCAAAGCTCCAAAAAACCGCCTGTCTCAGTTAAACCCAAGGCAAAACAAATCATCTTTGCCAAACAAAAAGGGAAATGGATGAAACGCTGTCCAGGAACCCCTGAACACATCTGCTGCAACTATCTGGTCATCAACAATGGCATGGGCTGCCCCTTTAACTGCACTTATTGTTACCTACAAACCTATATGAACCAATCTTCGTTTGATCGCTCAGTTATTCTTTATGACAACATTGATACGCTCCTAAAAGAATTAAAGACTTTTCTAAAAGAAGAAACGAATGGGAACTTCCGCATTGGTACAGGAGAGTTTACTGATAGTTTGGCACTGGATAACAAGGTTGGGCTCTCAGAAAAGCTCATCAAACTCTTTGCCAAACAAGATAAACATCTTTTAGAACTAAAAACCAAGAGTACAAATATCGATCATCTTTTAGGATTGGATCATAAAGGAAAAACCATTTTTAGCTGGACCTTAAACCCTGAAATATTGATTCGAGGTGATGAGCAAGGTACAGCTAGTTTAAAAGATAGGCTTAAAGCAGCTAAAAGATGCGCAGAAGCAGGATACAAAATTAGTTTCCACTTTGACCCTCTCATCCACATTGCCAACTGGGAAGAAGAATACCAGAGAGTGGTAGATCAAATTTTTGACTACTTAAAAGAAGAGGACTTAACCTGGATCAGCTTAGGTGCACTGAGATTTCTTCCAAAGCAAAAACCGATCGTAGAGAACCGTTTCCCTGATAGTACCAGGAAAGATGAGATATTTTGAACCAATCAGGGTGGAAATGTTTCAGAAAATGGTTGAATTTATCAGAAAACACTCAAAAAAGGTGTTTTTGTATCTCTGTATGGAAAGCCCAGAAGTTTGGAAACAGGTTGATTTAAAAAATCCTGGAAAAAGTTTATATGCTAAATATTTTAGATTTATAAAAAAATAATCCTCCCCTCATCCCACCTCACCACCTCACCCGACATCTACTTACTGAAACGCTATTCTTAACGCCCTCTCCATTCCCATCAATGGAGAGGGATAGTCTATGTTTTTTGATAACACCCAACAAAAACCTAAAAGCTTATCCTCTCCATCTGGAGATGGAGAGGGTCAAAAATCTAACCAAGAAATAAATAGCTGTTAGTGGGTGAGGTGGGTGGAGGTAAGGGAGGGCCTAAATACGTTTATGCTGCCATCCGCCTCGCTGGAAGAAATAAACACTCAAAAGCCCTCCTACTACAGGCGCAATCGCAATTGCATACCAAACCCCCATAATCCCCATCCCCATAGCATACGCAAAAATCAGGGCCAGCGGCACTTGTACAATCCAGAGAGCAACAATATTAATTATAAGCGGCACCATGGTGTCCCCTGCTCCATTTTGAGCACGGCCCAAAACCAAACCCAAAGCAACAAAGATAAACGTAGTAGAAGTAATACGCATAAAATCTGCACCCATTCTCACAACCTCTGGATCATTATTGAAAATCAGTATCCAATAAGGAGCAAAAATAATAAAGGCAAGCCCCAAAACCAACATAACTATCATGTAATATATGGCAGCCAGCCAAGCACTTTGCGAAGCACGCTTTGGATCGTGTGCTCCTAAATTTTGCCCAACCAAAGTAGCAGCCGCATTGGCAAAACCAAATCCAGGCATTATTACAATCATGTTTAAACGGAGCCCCACCCCGTAAGCTGCAATTGCAGCCACCCCAAACGCAGCCACAATCCACATAAAAAACACTCCCATAATGCTGCGCAGTGCTAGCTGCACGGCAGCAGGAATACCTATCCCAATCATCTTCCCCATTACCCCATAATCCGGGATTAAGTTATGCAGATGCATTTTGAGGTGTGATCTCCCACGAAACAAAACCTCAAAAGAGATCAGTACTCCTATTAACTGTACAATAACCGTAGCAAGGGCAGCACCAGCTATTTCTAAACGGGGAAAAGGCCCAATCCCAAAAATTAAAAAGGGTGCTAAAACAATATTGAGTAAGGTAACAATAACCATTACTACCATAGGGGTAAAAGCATCACCCGCAGCTTGCAGAACAATGTTGCTCAACCCCAAAAAGATAAAAACAACCGAGCAGATCATGGTTATTTCTAAAAACGGGGTCCCTAAATTTGCCAAATGTTCTCCTGCACCAATCACCAAAAGAAATTGCCTGGAAAAGAAAAAACCAATAATCCCAAGCAAAATACTGGCAAAAGCACCAAGCACAAAAGACTGAGTAGCAGCATAAGAAGCTTCCTTATAGTCTTTCTTGCCTGCTCCCCTGGCAACCATGGCCATGACCCCAGCACCAATCCCCATAAAAACAGACATGACCACAAAAATAACACTGCTGCACATGGCTACTGCAGCCAAAGCATCTGCACCTAGGCGTCCAACCCAGATCATGTCAATAATACTGAGCGCTGTCTGTAAAACATTTGAAACCATCATTGGAACCGCTAAAAACCAGATGTTTTTTGAGATGCTTCCTGTAGTAAGGTCTCGTTTTGTAGTAAAGGTTTTCACCATTCGTTTAAACATAATTGTAGTATTATATTCCACCTAAAACTCAAATCAACTTATTTCGTTTTATCATAAACCACTTGATAATCCTCAAGCCCAATATCATAATAAATAAAACAAAAAGGAGCCTTACCCTGCCTAAATTCAACTTAGCCATTTGCATTATTTTAACTATTCTAGTTGCAACTATTAGCTGGGTCACTACGCAACCGCCCGCTTATGCACAAACCATAGAAAGCTCATCTCTTCTAACCAACAATTCAATACCTAGCGATAAATTATTCGAAAATCTCAATGATCCGGAAATAAAGGATTTTGCAAAATGGATGCGAGCTAAAAACTATAGAGAAAACATTGTTAGCGAATATGTAGAGGATTACATAAATCCAAAAACCCACCAATTGATGAAAACAGAATTAACAAGCGGCTGCAAAATGGTCACAGAGGAAGTCATGCGTTACATTGATCTAATTGCAACAGATCTCAGTGCAGAAGCTTGTTCTCCTGTAGATCAAGAAGCATTAAAAGAATGCTTCAAAAATACGTTTGGGATTTCCGCAAATATTGTCTATAAACAAATACCAGTTAACTATGCTGAAACTTTTGGCCCAACAAAGATAGAAGAAAATGGAATAAAGGGAAAAGGTTATTACCTATACCAACCCGCAATAATAAAGTTTCTGATTTCTCTAGCACACTCTTCAGAGGCAGAAGCACCTCCTTTTAATGTCTTGACTGGCGATGACATAGCAAGATTGGCTACTCCTGCTATTAATGGTTATCCTGTAAAATCAGATGCAGGAGCATTAACCCTCACTTTTGTAAAAACTGAAACCCCAACTTTGGGAAATCCCTACAGTTTTGCATCACACGCCCACGAATGGGCACATCAATTCGGTTTAGGCCACCATTATGAGGTGGGGGTCGCAGACCCAAAACCCTATGGACTTTATTGCCCATTGGGACTCTATTTTTCGGATATCCTCCCAGAGAAAAAGATGAAAACAGGGAAGATGATTGACCCACTTATGGCGTATCAACTGGAACCTAAAGAAGGCTTTGTTTTCCCGGAATTAATATTGGGCGACGCTTATTTTAATTACTTATTAAATATTGGCACCACGGAACTGCCATATACGCCCAACCCAAAACCAGAAATTTCAATCCAAACCAAAACCGTTTCTTACCTCGGTCTTGCTACAATCTTAAACATAAAAATCAAAAACATTGGCAATATCCCCTTGTCATATCTTACGTTTAAGGTAAACATAGCAGCCAATGCTAACCTTCGCTTAACAGAAAAAGAACAAAAGGCGATTAACATTGACTGGATAGAAATAGGTGAAGAAAAAACTTTTAATTTCCGCCTATTAAACAAAACCACAAAACCAATGGTAAAAGTATCTCTCGATCCCCCTATAAAAGAAATTAATATAGAATAAATATACGCCTGGTTCCCCGGATAAATGGCAATTCCAGTCCCTCTTTTGCTATAGATCACCTCAAAATTTTTCATTTAAAAAAGAAATCTTAGCCAAAAAATGACGATAATTAACCAGGGAAACCAAGATGGGACTTTGCGTTTGCGAAAACAATTTAATGGCTTGTTTACAGGCAACCGTCTCCTTCCAGGATGAAGGTGTTCCTGCGGAGCAAGAAACCCCAGCCAAGGCAGAAGCACCCTTGGCAGATGCTCCTCCGGTGATTTCGCCACCACTCACCCCTGGGGAAGTAAAAGCTAAAAACCCGACAATCCAAAGGTCTCTCTCTTTAGCTGAAGAAAAATTAGTAAAAAACGGGAACTATTTTCTGGATCAAGACGGGATAGTCCGTTCTAGACACTTTCCTAAAGCACAGCCTTATCCACAATTCCCAGATACATTTGCCTGCCCTCTTATTTCCGGAACTCCTGAAGATATAAGAGCCGGAGAATTATTTGCTTATAACAAAAATAAAGGCTTAGCTGCCTGTGTGCGGATTGAAACCCCTGGTGCTCCTCCGATTTACATTATTGACAACCATACCCTCGCCTATTTTGCCTGGGAAGAGTCCAGATCAATGGGTTATTTAAAAGAAGGCGCAGCATTGCTGCATTTTGACCGTCACTATGACTGCTTCCCTGCTCCGGTTCGCCCCAAACCTTCCAGCCAATTGACAGACGCTGCCCAATATACTTTAACCCATCTTGACATTAATACCTTCATTGTCCCGGCCATGCTAAACGGAACCGTAGCAGAGTTTTGGAACTTTAGTTATTTTGCAAACAATGCGTATCATTACCAAAATAAAATGTGGGGAAAACTGCTTTGCTCAACCGGAAAAGATTTTCTATCTGCTTCCTGTGCAATGGAAGCAGGAAATGGAGATGGAACACCTTTTGCACTAAAAGAGGTGCTAAGTAAAATAAATGGGACCCCTTTAATTTTAGATATAGACCTAGATCTATTCATTTGGGCAGACTGGCACTATAAAGAAGGCCTGTTTCCAAGAAAAACCGCCGAGAAAGCGCTTGCCAATGCACTTCCAACCATCGTTGCATTATCTAAAAGAGCAGGAGTTATAACCATTGCCACTAGTCCCGGTTTTGCGGACCCAAAAATGACTGTAGACTTTGCCAGGCGTATTGCTGCTGCGATTACTGAAGGACAATTAAAAAAACACCGGTCACCATCAAAAGATTAAAGAAGTCTGTTTCTCTTTTTGCTATAATTCTAAAACCATGGCAAAACTAAAACAGATCATATTTTGCATTTTAATTTTATCTTTGCTCACTGGTTTATGCCAGCCAGCATCCGCCAATTTTTTCTCGAACACTTACAATTTAGTTAAACTAGCACCTAAACTCAACTTGCAAACCATTCAAGCACTGGAAAACCTGCAAAGGTTGATCCCAGGCCCTGCTCAAATCGCCCGGATCAGCCACATTGCAGAACAATCTAGACGTACGCAAGCAATTCCGTCAGCAGATGACATTCTTTTCATTAAAAACGTCATGCCAGAACCAGACCAAATCAACGAACTGATCAAAAAAACTCCTACCAAAGAAGAATTAAATGCTTTTATTGGGCTACTGAAACGTTTTAAAGGGTCCTTGCCTGCACTAGCAAAACTACCAAAGCCGATCAGGGACCGGATCCCTATGCCCACGCCAGCTGAAATAGCAAACATCAAAAAACAGCTCCCAAACCCAAAAGTTTTAGACTTAGTAAACACAAATTTCCCCACTCCCATGGAAATCACATATCTAAGGGCACATGCGCTTCTGGAATACCAATATCTGATTCCTACTTATGAAGAACTACAGGAATGGCAAAAACATATCCCCACGGGGTATCAAATCAGAGAAATAATAAAATATTTGCCTACTCCGGAAGAAATCAAGAAGATAAAAAGCTAGGCTCCTTTCCTCTATTTCCAAATTTGACAAATCTTTTAATTCGGCGTAAATTAAATCCGTAGAGAGGAAGAAATGCTGAATCCATTAAATCTTGGCTTGTCGTTGATCTTTGATCCGCTATCAATCTTCTTCCAAGCCGTTATAATACTTATAGCCGTTCCGGCTTTTATTTATTCTTTTGAATATCTCAAAGCTCATTATTCATCTAAAAAAATAATTTTAGGGCAGGTCCTTTTTGTACTATTTATTGTTTCAATGTTAGCAGTAGTAAGCGTAAGTAATGTGTTTATGTTCTTAATTGCTTGGGAGCTAATGTCCCTTATTTCATATTTCTTGGTTACTTTTGATAGTGAACAAGAAAAATCAATACAAGCAGGCACAATTTATATTGTCATGACCCACATTGGCACCGCTTTTTTAATTGCAGCTTTCTTTTTAATGTACAAGTATTGCGGCTCCTTTGATTTTTCGGTTATCAAAACAATGCTTTCTTCTATGCCAGGAACAGAGAAAAATATCATTTTCTTATTACTGCTTATAGGGTTTGGAACCAAAGCTGGAATTGTACCCCTGCACATTTGGCTCCCTTACGCGCACCCGCAAGCACCTAGCCACGTCTCCTGCTTAATGTCTGGGGTTATGATCAAAACCGCTATTTACGGCATCATCCGTTTTATTATATGTATGCTAGGAGTTAGTTCTCTCTGGTGGGGAGAACTCGTCATAGTTTTAGCAGCTATCTCTTGTTTAGTCGGTGTTATCTACGCTCTTATGGAACATGATTTAAAAACACTCCTTGCCTACCACAGCGTTGAAAACATTGGGATCATATTACTTGGTATTGGTTCATCAATGCTATTTATAAAATTAGGACTTATTCCACTGGCAATACTTGCTATGTGTGCAGGGCTATATCACCTGGTAAACCATGCAGTATTCAAGGGGCTGCTTTTTCTATGCGCTGGAAGCGTTTATAACGCCACTGGTACCCGCGACATGGAAAAACTGGGCGGATTAATTAAAAAGATGCCTTGGACATCCGCATACTTTTTAACCGGATCAATGGCAATTTCCGCTCTCCCACCTTTAAACGGGTTTGTCAGCGAATGGCTAACCTTAATCGTACTTTTTCTTGGCGCTTTAGCTGTTACGGGTGGATTAAAACTATTCCTCTGTCTTACTGCTGCAATCCTGGCTTTAACCGGAGGATTGGCTGCCGCATGTTTTGTAAAAGCTTTTGGGATCACTTTTTTGGCAAAACCAAGGTCTGTCAAAGCAGAATCCGCTAAAGAATGTGGAACATCGATGAACCTTGGCATGGGGATATTGGCATTTATGACAGTTGCTTTGGGAATTGGCGCAGCTTACTTCATAAGAATTATCGCTGCTGTTTCTGCAAACACCTTGGGAGCTGAAACATTAGATTTTACACTAAACAATTTTATCCTTAACCCCTTAGGCAAAGGGACTTATCTTTCGACTCCCCTAATTTCTATTGTTTTCATCTCTGTTATGGGGATAACGCTCTTTTCTCTCTATTTGTTTTTAGGAAAATCAAAAGTATCTGCCGGACCAACTTGGGATTGCGGCTATTATAAGCTAACCTCAAGAAATGAATACACTGCTACCGGTTTTTCAAAACCTTTTCGTCTGGCTTTTAGCTTTTTCCTGCTTCCTTATAAAAAACTGCAAAAAATCAAAGAATCGCATTATCACATTAAATCTTTCCGCTACGAGACACACACTACCAAGATTTTTAGGAAATATTTTTACGAAAACCTGCTTGGTGGAGTATTTAATACCGCAAAATACATGCGCGGCATACAGACCGGGAGTATCCATTTATACCTGGGATATATTCTTATTACTGTCATTATACTCTTAATTTTTATGGGGAGATTTTAACAAGATATGGAAGTTTTATCTTTAATATCACAAACTATATTAATCATCATTTTTGCCCCGCTGGTAAGCGGCATCATCACAAAGATAAAAAACAATCTGCGGTTTAGGCGCGGTCCGAGTATTTTTCAACCCTATTACAATCTTGCCAAATATTTTTCAAAAGAAGCAATTATCTCAGATTCTGCCTCTTGGATATTTAAGGCTACTCCTTATATTGTTTTTGCCTCAACTGTAACTGCCGTTATGATTATTCCTGTATTTATAGGTGGCGGGATCACCCAGTATATTGGGGATTTCATCGCCGTGATATTTCTGCTTGCACTGGGCCGCTTCTTTTTGGCACTAGCAGGGCTCGATCCAGCCACTACCTTTGGGGGAATGGGATCATCAAGAGAGATGTTTATCTCTAGTTTTGTAGAACCAGTAGCAATTATGGCCATCTTTGCCGCAGCCCTGACCGTTGGAACCACAAACTTAACTGCTCTCTATGGGATAGGTACCATGACTACCTCTCTGATCCTTGCCGCTGCTTCAATTTTCTTGATTACCCTTGCAGAAACAGCTCGCATCCCAATCGACAACCAAGAGACTCATCTTGAACTTACGATGGTACACGAAGCAATGGTTCTGGAGTATGGAGGGAGATCCCTGGCATTACTGGAATTAGCCGCATATGTAAAACAACTCTTGTTTTTCATAATGATATCTCTGTTTATTTTACCCGGTTTTGGAGGCCTATTGTTTCTAATCGCCAAAATCCTAGTCCTGGCTATCGTTGTTGCTTTTACAGAAGTCTCGATTGCAAAAATGCGGCTTTTTAGAGTAGTGGATTTTATGTTTTTTGCCGGGATCCTGGCAATACTGGCACTCATTGCAATCGTTTTAGGAGTATAAGATGGAACTGTTTATTGTTTTAGGACTACTTGCTACTGCTTACGCCATGGTTTCTGCAAAGCGCGTAAGCACATTAATCGGCAATTTTCGCTTACAAGCCTTATTTCTATGTATTCTAACTTTAATAGAAGCAACCAAGGGAAACCATCCCGGACTTTATTCGGTATCCATCCTCATTTTTGCCATTAAAGTCATTATTATCCCCTTAATTCTTTTTCGGATATCAGAAGAAATAAAAGTAAACGAAAACCTTGGGTTTTTCATCCCTCCCCTTCTCTCTTTAATAATTGCGCTAATACTGACTTATTTTTCCTGGGTACTAGCAGGAATGGTATTTACGGGACAGGAGACCATGCTTAAGATTTTTGGCACAGTCTCTTTTTCCATGATGTTCCTGGGCTTTTTTATAATGATCTTTAGGATGAAAGCACTGGCGCAGGTCATAGGACTGCTTGCCATGGAAAATGGCATCTTTTTACTGGCTTCTGCTTCTTCCGGCGGAATGCCCTTTTTAGTTGAGATCGCTGTATTCTTTGATGTTTTTATTGGGGTAATAATCCTTGGCTTATTTGTTTACAGAATAAACCAATTGTTCACAAGTATAGATGTAAGTAAGTTAAATAGGTTGAAAGGATAATATGCAACTGTTAATCATTCTTTTACTCTTAATACCTTTAATCCTTGCTCTTTTGAGTTTTTTATCAAAAGAGATAAAGCCTTTGGCCCTTTTGACCTCTTTGGGATATTTTTTAAATCTCATCTTAAGCCTCAACCTTGCCTATCAATATCTAGTCAACAATACGCCCATAACACTTTTGAACAATTCAATCTATGCAGACGCACTTAGTGTTTTCTTTATATTAACTATTTCTATCGTGGTTTTTGCAACAGCGTTATACAGCCAGAGCTATATCGCCCATGATCTTGACCAGAAAACCATAACCGATAAAAAAGCTAACTTATTCTATGTGTTGTTCAATTTGTTTGTATTATCAATGCTCCTGGTTACCTTGGTCAACAATCTGGGACTGATGTGGGTAGCGATTGAAATGACTACACTAGTATCCACCTTTTTAGTCGGGTTTTATAACACTAAAAACTCAGTGGAAGCAGCGTGGAAATATATCATCATTTGTTCTGTTGGAATAACCCTGGCACTGCTGGGAACCATCCTTTTTTCCTATGCACTGCTCTTTGCCACAAACACAAAAAGCCTAAATTGGACTGACATGCTCTCTGTTGCATCAAAACTAGACCCGAACCTGGTTAAGATTGCTTTTATTTTTATAATGGTGGGATATGGAACAAAAGCCGGACTTGCTCCTATGCATACCTGGCTTCCAGACGCGCACAGCCAAGCAGTCTCCCCAATCAGCGCCCTTTTATCCGGAGTATTATTAAAAACTTCAATTTATGCAATCTTGAGATATACCATGATTGCAAACAAGTGCTTAGCGCCATCCTATACATCAAACATATTCATTCTCTTTGGCTTATTGTCGCTAGCCATCTCTGCAGGGTTTATCCTTATCCAAAAAGACATTAAGCGTTTGCTTGCATATCACAGCATAGAACATGTCGGCATTATTATTTTTGGGTTTGGTATCGGAGGCCCACTAGGAATATTTGGGGCACTGTTTCACATGTTTAACCATGCTGTTACAAAATCACTTTTGTTTTTTGGCGCGGGAAATATCACCAACACCTACAAAACCCACAATATGCATAACATGCGGGGAGTAATCCGCGCCCTTCCTTTTACAGGCATCATGGTTTTGATGGGAACCTTTGCACTGGCAGGTCTTCCTCCGTTTTCAATCTTTTTTAGCGAGATGATGATATTAATCTCCGCTTTTACACAAGGATATTACTTATATAGCATTCTGTTTTTGCTTTTTGTAACGATAATCTTTGGGGCAATCATCCATCATTTCAGCAAAATACTGTTTGGGGAAAAGCCCAAAAATATCCCTGTGACTAAAGACCCCTTGCCTGTGCAGCTTGCCTTTGTTTTTCTTTTTATCTTCATGCTAGTAATGGGTTTCTTTATTCTAGAACCCATAAACACACTGATCGTTTCGGCTACAGCAATATTAAGAGGGATATAATGGAATATCAAACTTTACTAGAAAAGATACAAAATAAACACCCTTCGATTCTAGTGGGCGCCAACGAAAATTGCGACGATGAGATCTATATTAAGTCTACCCCTGAAAAGTTTAATGAACTCTGCCTAGCTCTGCACGAAGAACTTCATTCTCCAGTTATGAGTATGTTTGCGCAAGATCTTGAAAGTCATTTCAGGGTTTACTGCTCATTTCTTGGTATAAAATACAAAAAGTGGTTTTTTGTAACCATGGATATAGCAAAAGATACGCCGCAGTTTAAATCAATTGCCAAAGAGATCTATTCTGCCAATCTTTTTGATCGTGAAATAAAGGAACTGTTCGGCATTGAACCATTGGGCAACCCAGATACTCGTAGGCTTCGTCTTCACGATGAGGTTTGGCCAAACGGGTTTTTCCCGCTTCGGAAAAATTTTGTCCCCCCAAAAGAAACCGGTACACTTGGAGAATATAAGTTTACCAAAGTCGAGGGGGACGGGATCTTTGAAGTACCGGTAGGACCAGTACATGCAGGTATTATCGGACCCGGGCATTTTAGGTTTAGTGTTGCTGGTGAACCAATCATTAATCTGGAAATAAGGCTTGGCTTTACCCATCGTGGGATTGAAAAACTAATGGAAGGAAAAACCGTAGAAGAAGCATTGCAAATATCCGAATGCGTATCAGGAGATGCTTCTTTTGCCCACAGCTGGGCACTGTGCCATGCAATCGAAAAGATATACGGGCTGAAGATCCCAGAACGTGCTTCTTATATAAGAGCAATCCTGCTTGAACTGGAAAGAATGTATAATCATGTATCTGATATTGGCGGAATTGCTACCGATGTCGGCTTCTCCCACCCTTCTGCCCTGGCATCCATCATAAAAGAACTAATTCATCAGTTAAACATACAACTGACCGGACATAGATTCCTAAAAGGAGTTAATATGATTGGCGGAGTCACAAAAGATATTGATGAAAATAAAAAAGCATTGCTCCTTAATGTACTCCCCATAATCTTGCGTGATTTCAACGAACTAAAACAGATCCTGAGTTCCAGCACCTCTTTTTTGGATCGGGTTGATACAACCGGCATGCTCAAGAAAAAAACCGCAGAAGACTTTGGGGTTTTGGGAGTTGCAGGCAGAGCTTCTGGCATTGCCATTGACTTAAGAAAAAACGCCCACCCTGCTTATGTTGGGGTTGATTTTAGCCCTCAAACAGCAGAAACAGGAGATGTACTTGCAAGGCTCAACATCCGCATACAAGAATTTGAACAATCTGCCAATTTGATCCAAAAAATATTAGGTAAAATGACACCACAAAGCATAAACGAAAAATCCTTCTCTTTTAAAGAAGGTTTTGCACTTGGATACGTTGAAGGGTGGCGCGGTCCTGTGCTGTACTGGATCAACATCAACAAAGAAAGAAAAATCGAAAGGTGTAAAATCGTTGATCCGTCATTTAGAAACTGGCAAGGCCTCTCTTATGCTGTTATTGAAAACATTATTCCAGACTTCCCACTTTGCAATAAGAGCTTTAATTTGTCATATGCGGGGACCGATTTATGAGCGCACTAGATAAAATATTAATCAGCAGCATTAAAAAGGGTATTGTAACCGCATCCGTCGACTTGTCAAAGATAGAAGCACTTGGTTTAGAATTAAAAGAAATGGCTAACAAACACTTCGGCCGGTCGTTTAATATTCGGGAAATGGATACCGGTTCTTGCGGAGCATGCGAAGCAGAGATCATTGCAGCAAATAACCCGATTTATGATGTTTCTAGATTTGGGGTAAACTTTGTTGCATCCCCCAGACATGCGGATGCTTTGCTTGTAACCGGCCCGGTATCAAAAAACATGGCCTTGGCACTTAAAAAAACTTATGCTGCTATGCCTGGACCAAAGCTTGTGATCACTCTTGGTAATTGTGCATTGGATGGTGGGATCTTTAAGGGTTCTTACTATACAGAAGGAGGAGTAAGCTCAATTCTGCCAGTAACAACACATATCCCGGGTTGCCCACCTACTCCCACAGAAATACTACGAGCATTGGTTGGGCTACTGAAGTGCTTCACGGGTTGAAGGATCTAGTGCCGCCAATATTTCGTATTTTGCTGACGGAGTACAATCAACCAAGGATCTTAAAGTAGAAATCTCCCAACCCTGTGTTAATTCCGCTAAGTCCAACCTCCAATCTATTGGGCGGGTAAAGGCCACGGCATAACTGCCCGGATCTTGAGAGCTATCTACACCTGCAGGTCTACCACAATCCCAATCATAGTGAAGAGACCATTGATCCCCATAAAGAAGCCCCCCCAAGCAAAGTCTTTGCTTAAAAAAATCCGAGAAAGGTCTAAATTTACGAGAATTTTTATCGGGATTAAATAGATCACAAGTAGACCCGTAAACCATTTCATAGCTTAAGACCCCTAAAGCTGTAAGTTTGGCGGCTTCTAATCGTTTATCAAGAGCGTCCTTTAGCCTGCGGACAACGCGTATGGGACAATTGACCAATAATCCATTTTTATCAATTCTATTCCCATCCCAAGCGTATCCCTCATGTGCAAGCCCTTCATATATTTTTGCCAAGTCAATTTTTCCATTTGCTATCTTGCCATCTGGAGAAACCGAAATAAAAACCACTAGTTGATGATCATAATGCTGTTCATCCGAAGGTTCGCCAAATTTCGGTGGAGGTCTCTTAACTTTGACAATAAACACCGGCCCCAAACTGCTCAAAGAAAAAGACCTGAGTGCCAAGGCTTTTTCACTTAATCTCGATAACGCAGCAACCATCTCTTCCGGTGAACCCAAACTTACTATAGGTACTCCACCGTTTAATTCGGTTGAGGTAAAAAAATCAGCCGCTCTGATAGCAACATTATTTACGATCAAACTAAAAGGCTGGGGAATGCTCCGGGATCTTTTCAATTCCTCTACTGGAACACCTGGCAGTCGGCTCCGAATTTGACTGAGTAAATCTAGGCGCCTTGGCCCTTCTAGCCCCATAACTTTTATTCTCCTTGCCTCATTATCGGCTATTTCCCTGGAGAATTTCACTCATAAAGCAGAAAAACTAGGCTAACTCAGCGTCATTCATAAAACTGCGGTAAAACTGGGCATATTTATCTTTATCTTTACTGGCACGTAAGGCAATAGCAGACCTAGGATGTTGGTTAAGAATACCGGTAATCATGTAAGGAATAATGTAACCCCATTCAATTTTATCTCTAAGCGGAAGCATCTCTTTTTCAATAATATCCAGGATCGGATCAAGCTTAAACTTTGGATTTTTCAGGAAAGCGAGAAGTAATTCCAAGGGACAGTTCCCTGGACCGCGGCCAATGCCAAAAATCGTACCATCCAGATAATTGGCTCCTTTGCGGATTGCTTCGATGGTGTTGGCAAAACCAAGCTGCTGGTTGTTGTGGCAGTGGATCCCTACTTCAATCCCCTTTGGATTTAAGATCGTTTTTGATTTTTCTACCAGGAAATGGATTTGTTCGGAAAACAAAGCCCCGTAACTATCCACTACATAAACTGCTTTAACCGGTGACTCTGCTAATTGGCGCAGCCCTTCTTCGAGATCTGGCATAAGAGCAGTTGAGATTGCCATGATGTTAACAGTGGTTTCATATCCTTTGTCTGCGCAAGCTTTAACATGGAAGATTGCTTTATCAATATCTTTTACATAGCAAGCAACGCGGATCATATCTACTACGCTGTCTTTTTTCTGCTTGATTTGATCTAGCTCCACACGGCCAATGTCGATCATGGTGGAGATTTTTGAGTTAGAAGGAATCCCGTCTATGATTTCTCTTAAATAATCGTCTTCACAAAACTTGGTTTTGCCGAATTTATTGGGATCAAAGGAGGTTTTGGATGCTTGGTAGCCAAGTTCAATGTAATCTACTCCTGCAGCAGAACAAGCAGCATAAACCGCACGGACAAACTTATCTTCAAACTTAAAGTCATTAATAAGTCCGCCGTCGCGGATAGTGCAATCTAATACTTTGATTTCTGGTCTGTACATAGGGGGATATTATACCTGATTTTTATGTTTTTTCTATAGTATTTTGGAAAAACCAACCAACCTTAACTGATACTCAAGTGACTAAAAAACGATTAAAATTCTGGAATTCTAGCAAAAAAGTTCCGATAATTCATTATGGAAAGAACAGCTGTAGTAAGCAAAGATTTAGCTCCCTGGGTTAGAAACCAAGTACAAACTTGCCATGCTCAAATTGCTGCATTTTTAAGAAAATTTTGGGGGGTAGAACACCCCATCTTTCTGTCAATACACAATTATAGAGGTATGGCAGTATTAGTAGTAGCCCTGGATCCAAATGCCACAGATATGTCTACAATTGGCCGTCAGATTACCTTGGCTGATAAAAAGCTATGGGTAGTAAGGCCCATTAATAATGTCCCTGAAATAATATTTTTTACAGAAGCCCTAAAATACTTAGGATTTAATTTGCCACAACTTCGCTTTTATAAAAGCAAAGGAAGACTTTACTCACTTCAGGAGTTTTTAGTGCGCGCAAATCCCTGTTTTACTGGCAGGGAATTATCTGCGTTTGCTCCCAGAACATTGCCAGTTGTCCTTGCTGCCCTTGGTCGGGCCCTGCCTTATTTAAATTTAACATTGAATAAGTTTATTACTGTGGGACATCAGAAGTTTTTTATTGGCTTGCGACCAAATCATGAACCAATACCTTTAGACTATATTGCCAACAATTTATTAGTCGCAAGATTAATAGATCCCCAAAAGGGCCTAGAACAATTTGAAGAAGGAATTAAAGCCACAGAAGTTCTTGATTCTAAGGATTTTGAGGAAACAATTAAACAACAAATGCAAGCAGCCAAAATACCAGAAGCAGAAACAGATGCTTTTATTGCAGAAAAAAGAGCTCATCGAAGAGAGAGGCTTGTCTGTGATTTAGAAAGACTATTACATCAAGCACAAGCGGTCTTGCCCTTAGTCGAAGACCGGATCTCCATTCGAGAAAGACTAATGATACCCAAGGAAAGGTTAGTAGACTCAAGGATCCTTCCCTATGTTTCATCCCCAGAAAAAGATGGCAAAGAAAAAGCTGAACAAACAGTATTAAATATTTTAACAGATAAAACTCCAACAGATCTTATCGCCCTAGTAGATGAAATTATACGCAAAGGAGCAAAAATCATAAGAATTGAAGGGGGCACTGCTCGAGGAAAAACAACATTTATAGAATTACTTTCTGCGGCTTTAAGCCAGCGCGGGAAAAAGGTTGTACCTATTCACATTGATGACTTAACCCTGAAAACCGCCCAAGAAAGATTCCCACAAAAAGTAGCCATTGCAGAAGCCGCTGGATTGGGTTTTGTTTCGTATTCTGATGAATCATTGTCTTTTAACACTGAACGCACCAGAGAAATTATTGCGGCCTTAGATTTTGAAGAAGGCAAACATCTTACATTGGAAGCACGTCACCCTCAAAAAAAAGCCCTTAGAGGCTGCAGACAGAGAAAAAACACAAAAATAGACGTGACCATGGATTCCGACACCATCCTTGTTTTAGAAGGAAAATTCTTTTGCTGGCCACGCTATTGGGAAGGCATTAAGACCCCAACTTTTACTATTTTGTTACATTCTCCAGCAGAAACAGCTGAGAAACGTGCAGCTAAAAGAGGCCTCCCAGAACTTGCAAGGATGCAAGAAACACTAGTAAGCGCCTGGTATGATCCTTCCTATTTTAGATATTTAGAAGAAAGTGGATTATTAAGCCAAACAAATGCTATTGTAGACAGTAGAACATGGCAGATGTTTTTAGTATAACGTAGCGGGGGTTGGATTTTCCCGCCTTTAAGTTATTTCCGTTTTCTCTGCCGGGCAGCTTGGTATCGTTTAACTGCCTCCAAGCTGGTTACCCAATTCCTTTTTTCCTTATGGGCTTCGATTTTGCCCTTGCGAGCAAGCAGATTCAAGTATTTTTCGGAATATGGGGTTTGTTTGCTGATTATCGAAAGCGGATAAAACTTGTCCCCTTTTCCCTTGATTGGCAAGAGGGCGTTGAGGTAAATTGCCATTGAGCGTTCCACAGCCTGGGCTATGAATCTTACAAATGGCGCATAATCTCCTTTGTCGGCTTTTTCCAAAGCCCGATAATACTTTTTCCGATCGTTCTTTAGAATTACCACTAATGGATAACCTTTTCGCATAAGAATCACATTCATTACCAGTCTAGCAGTGCGACCATTGCCGTCAAAGAATGGATGAATATGAGCAATTTTATGGTGAAAAATAGCGGCTAGCTCAATGGTATGCAAAATACGGGTATACCATATTGATTACATTGCCAGTCCGATACTTGCCGGCAGTTTGCGGATCGGTCTCTTTAACTACCAGCTGTTGGAGATTGCGGATCAAGACTTCCGACAAAGTATGTTGTTTGCCATGTTCAATGAGATCATAAAGGAATTGCAAAGCCTCAAAATGATCTTTTGCCTCAAGGTGGTCCTTAAGAGACTTGCCTTTTACAGTCAAGCCCTCGCTAACAATCAGATAAGTTTCTTTTAGGGTAAGCTTGTTTCCTTCGATAGCATTGGAGTTATAGGTCATTTCGATAGCAAACTGGTCTTTCAGCTTTGCAACTGCCAAAGGGGGAAGAGGCCTCAGCTCTTGCAACTGTTGTAGTTTTTTATCTATTAGCTCTCTTAAATTCTTCTGTAAATAGCTCATTTGCTTAATATGGTATACCCGTATTTTGCATACCATACCATATTAAGGGTTTTTGTTCAAGTTTGGGAGAACCGTGGCAGAACCAAAAAAGTAGCGGGGGTTGGATTTGAACCAACGACCTTTGGGTTATGAGCCCAACGAGCTTCCAGGCTGCTCTACCCCGCGATAACAACTTGCCCGCGATATTTAAAGATTTTTCAAGATAAACCTTGCAGTATCTTTGGCGGATTCGTCTTCTGGAATATAGCCCTTTTCCAAAGGCATGTCTAGGACTTTTTCCAAAATGAGCTTGGCTTCTGTTTTTTTGCCTTGTGCAATATAAACCTCTGCTATGCCCACCCTATACAAAAGCCGGTCAGGATCAAGTGCAATCGCTTTTTCCGCATATTTCAAAGCCTTGTCCCCATCCCCAATCGAAATCGGCCACCCCGGAGCTTTGCGGTAGAGCACGCTCAATACATGGTCAGCACCTGCATAGTTAGGATCGATGTTAATAACAACATCCATCTCATCTTTGATTGGCTGGACCAAAAATAAGCTGTTTAGCACTCCCCGCTCCTCCCCAATCCGCCCCATATTTACTCCCAGCCAAAAATGCGCTTCTGATTCTTTGGGATTAATGGCAATGGCACGTTTGGCTGCAGCTTCTCCCTTTTCATAAGCACTAATCTTATCTACAGAAATACGGTCACCTAAAAAATAGTACCCTCTAGAAAGTTTCCAAGCAGCTTCAGAGTTTTGCGGGTCCATTTTTAATATTTCATGGTAGAGGTTAAGGCTTTCTTGGCACTTAACCAGCTCCCTGCGGCCATCGTAAAGCAGGTCTGCCCGCTTCATGAGGTCTGTAGGGTTTTCCGCAAAAGCAGCTGAAACTAAAATTCCGAAAACCAACAATCCTAAAACCTGTTTTTTTAGCATAATAACGGTATTTTAGAGACAAAAATTAGTTTTGGCAAGGTGAAATTCCGGCTTTTAAACTACGATAAAAATACGAGATTACAACTATGGGCGATAATGTACATACCGGAATAATTTATGGTTGCTTATTTAAACTTACAAGGAGTTTGGCAGGTTATATTGCTCTGGGCAATGTGCGTTTTCCTGGAGTATTAAAAAAAAGCTGTGAAAGATACCTGCAAAGAAGCCCGTACGATGAAAAAGTAAAAGCGCTCATAAAAACCGTATTGGAAAAAATCCCGGATTATACACCCGGCCTATCTTTCAACATAGAAAAATTTCGTTTTGCTGCAGGCCTGGCTGCTGCACTCCACGACAAAGAAACAAAACCCAGGGCCACCGGTGAAGCGTATTTCTACCATCCACTGGGAGTAGCAGGGATCCTGGTAGAAAAAATGCATGAAACAGATGAAGTCACGTTAATCGCTGCAATACTCCACGACATAGTAGAAGACACTTCTATGACCAAAGAACAAGTAGCGGAATTGTTTGGCCAGGAAGTGGCAGAGCTGGTTGACGGAATGACCATAGCAAAACAAGCCCTCAAAGAACAGAACATGGAAAAATTTGTAGCAGTCCTTAAGAAGGATCCCCGCCTACTAAAAATTAAACTAGCGGACCGCGCCTATAACCTGCTGCATCCAAAACCAGGAAAACCACCGGATGTAGCCAATGCCCAAGAAGCTTTGGAATTCTATGACCCTCTGGGTGTACTGACCGGGCAAATGAAAGCAGTACGGCACCTGGCAGACATTGCTTTTAAAATTGTAAACCCGCAAAGACAAAGAGAACTGGCAGAATTAATTAGAACTACCATGGACAAACAACAAGCTTTAATTGCCGATATTACTGCCAGGATTAAACGGGTTTGCCCGGAAGCCGAGGTGCTGGCAAAACCGCGTACCCCTTATGAGCTTTTCTTAATAGAAACACTAAGAGGAAAACCCGCACATCCTTTATACGACATTGTCATGTTCCAGGTTACGGTCCCAGCCGGCAGCAAGGAAACTCCTTATAGCAATTGCTATGCAATGTTGGGGACAGTACATGAATTGGGTCGGCCAATGGAAGTAGCACACTTTAGAGACTACATTAAAGACCCAAAAATCAATGCTTATCAATCTCTACACACAGCGATTGATATAGATGGAACAGTAATCCGCTTCCAAATTAGGACCCCGGAAATGCAGCGCATAGCGGAATTAGGAGTTTTTGCAAAATGTTATACCACAGGACATTTTGTCAAACCAAAACTGGTATGGCTGGAATCTGCATTCCTGGAAGAGTTTTTCAGAAAAGATCTCCCCTTGCGCGAAAAACTGCAGTTAATCAATGATTTGACCCGCTGTCGCGAAGCTATAGTGGGAGTGTCGCGACCAGGAGCACAAGACAAAGCACTCACTGCATTGCTCCCTTCTGATGTCTCTCCTTTGGAAGCATTAATGATTGCTTCACCTCCCGATGCATTGTGCCTAGAAAGTGCAGTATTAGGATCCAGCAACCTTCTAATAACCACGCAACGAAAAGGAAGAATTGCAGGAGGAACCCATTTTTATTTAGGCACAGATCCCAAACCACTGGATTATTTTGCGCTTTTAGAATCCAACCTTGCACGTACTTCCCTTATTAGATATTTGGAAAGATTGCCACAAACCGAACGAGACGCTTTCTTGAAAAAGGTTTTAAGCGGCGCACTGGCAGGAGCAAATCAAAAATTATACGTACCCGGAAAGTGCCAAAACAGATTTCTTACTCTGGAAGATTTAGAAGCTGAAGAACAAGCCTTAAAAGCTGCTGGTTTGCCTACTTTAACCGAAGCTTTATATATGCTTTCAAACGGAACCTCTACTGCCTGCGATTTGGCAGCAAAGTACGCTGATCCTGCCGTACACCAAAAATCGGGAAACCCACGCCAGGTAATGCAGGTAAGAATCGCAGTACAGGGAATGTCAGGAATAGAAGTTCGGGAGATGGTCGGTAAAGCGTTGGGAGACCTTTTTGGAGATCTCGATAAATATCAGGTCCACCGCAGCAGCGGCAAACCCTACGAGGCAGAAGCCTGGGTCCCAGTTTATTCACCTCTTCAACAAAGACAGTTAAGTGCTTTTCTTGATCACCTAAGAGTAAGAGGCTTAACCATTACCCAACACGCTCCTATTCCAACCATTTATCCCAACCTTTACCGCCTAGGCACACTGAATGAAAACGATGCGCTTTTTGATGCTGCTGTAGCAGGAGAAATTGGAAAGCGTATCACCACTCAAAACGCTACAGTTACGCTTTTCTTTTGGGAACCAACTACTGAGCCTGTGCCTGCTGCTTTTGCCAAACCCTGGACAAATCTGGCAGAGTTAGGAGAAACGCTAAAGAGAGAGTGGGCTAGAGTGGGACTGGAAGAATCAAGTGTAATATTTTTAGCTGCACCTCGTGAAACCTTAACCCATATAACAAGAGAGTACCATGAAGCCATTGCAAGAAGATGTGTCCCTTTTGTACTGGTAAATTCCAGCTCTCCTTTTGGCCAAGGGGTGAACCACCATGTAATCGCTGCTTTCCTTGGCCCCCACTGTAAGGGAGTATCCTTATTCACTCGCGAAATGCCATTACCAGAAACAACACTAAGAGCTTTCCTAACTGGCGAAACAGAAGGCGGCACGGTATAATAAACAAATTAAAAATATGGTTAATTTAAGCTCAAACTTAAGCCTTAATCTTTCCCAAGAACTGGAGCTCATGCTTTCTCCCCGGCTCATTGCCATGCTGAAAACCCTCCAGCTTTCCTACCAAGATCTCGTTTCCGATATTACTGCCCGCTCCGAAGAAAATGTAATGCTGGAGATTGAAAAACATGACCGGCTTTTGGAATACATTAAATTCATGTCTTCGGACAAGAGCATCAAAAAAGAAGCAGACTTTACCGAATTACCGGGATTAAAAAATGTGCAGGATTCCCCTGAGTCTTTGGACGAATACCTGCTCCACCAACTCAAACTACTTGAGATAGAAGAAGATCTGCAGCCGATCTGCGAAAAACTGATAGAAAACGTAGATGACCAAGGATACATTTTAGCCTATGACAAACTCAATGAAACCCTCAAAAAGGAACTCAAGACCACAGACACAAAAATAGCTGCGGCATTGGAAATTATCCAAAGCCTGGAACCAACCGGAATCGGGGCCAGGGATTTAAAAGAATGCCTAACCCTACAAGTTAAAGACTATAACTTCCAAAACAACGCTCTGGAGAAGGTACTGTTAAAGGCAATAGAAAACCATCTGGAAGATCTGGGGAAAGAAGCTTATGGCAAAATTGCAAAAGAATTAGATATTACCAAAGAAGGGGTTGTGCAAATTGCGGACTTCATTCGCAGCAATCTGAACCCCCACCCCACCTCTTCTTTTGGAGGAGAAACCGAACATATTATCCCCTCCTTTGTGATAGAAAAAAACGAGCAGGGAAACCTTAAGCTTATTAACCTGGAAAAACAGTACGGACCAGTAATCTCTCTTTCGGAAAGATATATACAGATGCTACAAGACCCCAAAACAGACCAAGAAACCATAGATTTTTTAAGAGCAAAAATGTCTGCAGCAAAAGATTTTTTGGAACAAGTCCAGAAGCGTTTTGAAACCATGGGAAAAATCATGGCCATACTTTTGCGCGAACAAAAAGAATTTGCAGATAGAGGAAAAAGGTGGCTAAAGCCCTTTTACCAAAAAAGCATTGCGGATGAGGTCGGGGTCCATCCCTCCACCATTAGCCGTGCCATTGCCCACAAATACGTACAAACCCCGCACGGACTTTTTCCTTTAAAAATGCTCTGCCCAAAAGGCGAAGGGGAGTTTTCCATCTACCGGATCCAAGCCATGATTAAAGATTTTGTGGACCGGGAAGATAAATCACACACTTTAAGCGACCAGGAAATTGCCGATGCTTTTGGGAAAGAAGGGCTGGCAGTATCAAGGCGCACTATAACCCACTATAGGAAAACCATGAATCTTCCCAGTTATAAGGAAAGACAATCATGAACGAACATAAGTCATCAATTTTAATCGTAGATGACGAACCGAGCATGCGCGAAACCGCACAAATGCTCCTAAAAGACAAATATCAGGTTTATACAGCCAAAAACGGCAAAGAAGCAATCGACATTGTAAAAAAGAAAAATCTTGATTTGGTACTTTTAGATGTAAGAATGCCGGAAATGGACGGCATTGGCGTATTGGAACAGATCAAAGGGATTGATGAATCAATTGACGTCATTATGATCACCGCGGTTTTAACCGTAAATACCGCAGTGGCTGCGATCAAAAAAGGAGCATACGACTACCTAACCAAGCCTTTTGACATTGCCGCTTTGGAGGAATTGATCAAAAAAACCATGGAAAAAAGAAAACTTGTTAAAGAGAACCTATTTCTTAAATCCATTGTCAGTGAAGAGCACTTTTTTGAAAAAATCATCGGTAAAAGCAAAAACATGAAAGAGGTCTTTCAACTGGTCCGTGATGCAGCTAAGGGAAATTCAACAATTTTAATCAGCGGGGAATCGGGTACCGGAAAAGAATTGGTGGCCAGGGCCATTCACAGCCAGAGCCACAGAAAAAACAACCTTTTTGTAACCATCAATTGTGCAGCGATACCGGAAAACCTGCTTGAATCCGAATTATTTGGTTATGAAAAGGGAGCGTTTACCGGAGCATTTGAAAGGAAGATCGGCAAATTCGAAGTAGCAGACGGCGGGACCCTGTTCCTGGATGAAATCAGCAGCCTCCCAAAGTTCATGCAAGGCAAACTACTCCGGACCTTACAGGAAAAAGAGATTGAGCGGATCGGGAACCCTAAACCAATCAAGATCGATGCCAGGATTATTGCTGCCACAAATCGCGACTTAAAAGAAGAAGTAAAAAAGAATAAATTCCGGGAAGATCTTTTTTACCGCTTGAATGTCATTCCAATCTTGCTTCCTCCGCTAAGAGAAAGAAAGGACGATATCCCGCTTTTAATCAATCACTTCCTGGAAAAATTCAATAAGCTGCTGCAAAAAAAGATCAAAGGTTTGACCAAAGCTGCCCTTAGAGCATTTGAAAGTTACGACTGGCCAGGGAACATTCGGGAACTGGAAAACCTGATCGAACGGCTGGTCGTCCTTGGGAAAAGTGATTTAATAGATGTCGATGTGCTCCCACCGGAAATAAGCGGCAAAAACCAGACCGAAAACTTATCCGATCTCCCTTTAAAAGAAGCTACCCTAAAGTTTGAAGCTGCCTTTATTCAAAAAGTAGTAGAAAAAGCCGGTGGAAATAAGACCAAAGCCGCAAAAATGCTTGGGGTGCATCGAAATACTCTGCTTCAGATAGAAAGAAAAAATCGACAGGAAAACAGCTAACTACTTCTCTCCGTATTCTGCCAACAACGCCCTCATATGCAGCGCAATGCTGTTTGCCGCTTCTCTTGCTTCTGAATTTTGCGGCAGCATAGAAACTACCGCATCCGCTTTCTGTAAAAAACCAGCACTGGTTAAGACTTCTCTCTGATCATTTGTATATAAAAATATATCGGATTCCCGAGCATTTAAAGACGCTTGGGAATAAAGCGAAATCACAAAATCATTAATACTTGCTTCTCCAATCCCATCGCTTGTGTTCACATGGCATTGTATCGTACGGCCATCGTTTGAACACCCAATTTGAGCAAAAAATTGTTCTTCAACTTCCGTACAAAGGTCGGTAAGAGGAATCGTTGCAGCATCCAGTGCTCTTTCCTGAGAAGAAAATCCCGCTTGAATACAAGGATAAGAAACTGTCAGCAGATCCCACATTATAGTTGAATCTTCTTTTTGGCTATTCATAGGATCCATACAAACATTTGTTTTTGCCTGATATTCACCTTTAACATATGTAACCGCATATCCGCCATATATTCCGCTGATACTTCCAGCTGGTGCAACCATTTTTTGCCTCCTTATTTTCTAGGTCTCAAGCATTCACGGGACTCTATATATTATTCGAACATTTCCCGCGTAGATTTCACTGTGGATTAGGTCTTTTTTGCGTAGGCCGGAACATTAAGAAAAAGGAGTAACAAGAAGGCGATCAGCGATAAGGCCGCCCCATAACTAAAAGCCGTGATTACCCCCACCCTGTCCCACAAAAACCCCACCATAAATGATGCCGGAAGAGCTGCTACTCCGAGCAATGCATAGTAAACACCAAAAGCAGTAGCCCGATGTTCGGATGGAACATAATCCGCAACCATAGCCCTGGGAATCGTATTTACCACAGCAGAAACCAGTCCGTACAAAGCAATTAATATCCATACCCACAAAGCATTTGAAACAAAAGCAAACATTAAGCAAACCAAAACAAAAATAAGATAACCTGCGGCTAAAACCGGTTTCCTCCCAAACTTATCGGAAAGTTTTCCAAAACGACGGGCAGTAAAAGCATAAATTAAATTGTAAACCAAATAAACCATTGGCACTAAAAAGATTGCCACACCCAGGTCCTGCGCTCTTAAAAGAAAAAAAGCATAGGAAAAATTCCCCAATTCATACACTGTAACTACTACCAAAAACAAAGCAAAGCTTACAGAAAACCATTTTTCCCGGTCTTCTCCCTTTACTAAAGAAGGAACATTTTTGATCTCTTTGATAAAAACCCAAGCAATCAGGATTGCAATAATCCCTGGAATAATTGAGATCCCAAAAACCACCTTAAATTGCAAGATTTTATCTAGATGATAATAGCGGTCCAGAACAAACAACAATCCTGAAGCCAGGATTGTCCCTACTACTGCCCCCAATGTATCCATTGCTCTATGAAACCCAAATGCAGCTCCTTGGGAATCGGCAGCAACAGAATCCGCAATCAATGCATCTCTTGGAGAAGTGCGGATCCCCTTCCCAATCCGGTCCACAAAACGGATAAAAAGAATCTGCGGCCAAAGCACAACCATTGCCAAGAAAGGTTTTAAAAGGTTAGAAATACCATAGCCACAAACGATTAAAAGCTTCCTCTTTCCCAACCGGTCAGAAACCCATCCCCCGCCAACTTTTACCAGGCTTGCAGTCATATCGGCAATCCCTTCAATAAGCCCGATCATGCTTTTACCAATGCCTACTGCGGTTAAAAAGAGAGGGAAAATCGAGAGGATCATCTCGGAAGCCACATCCGTAAAAAAACTTACCAAGCCCAAAATTAATATGTTTTTCTGTGGCATATTTAGAGTATAGCGAAAACAAAACATACTATCAACACTCAGAAAAAAATGTTAAAATCCTCTCAATGCATGAAGACATTTTACTCTTGGGGTTAAACTTTTTTGGCATGGACATTTCCATCACCAAAACCGTTGTTTTACTTTGGCTCTCTGCTTGTTTGGTCTTTACTTTATTCCTGTTTGCATCCAAAAGAGCGCAAAAATTCCCAAACCTCTTCCACTTTTTTAGTCGCTCTTTTCTCTTTTATTCTATTTTGTAACCTTTTGGGATTAATACCGGGTTTTAGTTCACCAACCTCCAACATCAATGTAACTGGAGCCTTGGCTGTAACTGTATTTCTAATCGTCCAGGTCTATGGGATCATACAAAAAGGACCATTAAAATACCTGGGACATTTTGTGCCGGAAGGGACCCCGCTTGCTATGGCTCCCTTTCTTTTTGTGATTGAACTAATACTCCAACTTGCAAAGCCCTTTTCCCTGGCAGTTCGTCTTTTCGCTAATGTTTTTGCCGGGCATACCACCCTTTTTATTGTTTTAGGGCTCATTTTTATGCTCAAAAATTATTTACTTTACTCTTTGCCCATTATAGGATACCTCTTAATTGCCACCTTTGAGATTTTTATAGGTTTTATTCAAGCGTTTATTTTCACATTTCTCACTGCCTCTTACCTGGGTGAGGTTGCAGGAGAAAACGAATAGAAGGAGGGAAAGAACATGCCTACAGTTGATCCATCAGTAATAAAAGTCGCAGCAGCATACATTGGAGCAGGTTTTGCCATTGGGATTGCAGGGTTGGGAGCAGCGCTTGGGATCGGTTTCTTGGCAGGAAAAGGGTTGGAAGGAATGGCCAGACAGCCAGAGGCTTCCAACATGATCCGTACTACCATGATCT
>JAPLLA010000025.1:0-11381 GCA_026387795.1 Candidatus Saganbacteria bacterium
CCCACATCGGTTTTAAAAGTAAGTTCCCCGCCATTATGCATTACTTGTATCGCGTTAAGGGTAATATTAACAAAAGCCTGGGAAAGCTGCGAAGCATCCGCAGTAATCTGAGGAAGCGCGGCAAATTTTGTGGTAATGCGGATATTATTCTTTTTGCATTCGCTTTCAAAAAGCAGGATCACTTCTTCCAAAACTAAATTTACCTCTACTTTAGTAAGCTCCGGTTTAATTGGCCTGCCAAACTTAAGCAAGCTTTCCGCAATTTTATTGATTCTTTCTATCTCCTGCGGAACAATTGCGGAAAACTTTTCCCGGTATTCCGGGTCCTGCCATTTTTGCGGAAGGAGCTGGGTAAAAGTACGGAGCGATACCAACGGGTTTTTGATTTCGTGCGCCATCCCGGCTGCCATGGTACCCAAAGAAGCCAGTTTTTCGGACAATATCAAGCGGTCCTGCGATTCACGCAATTCGGACGTCATCTGATTAAAAGCCATGGCCAATTCCCCAATTTCATCCTGAGTTTCGAGTGGGATCCTGAAACTCAAATCCCCTTTACGGATTGCCTCTGTTCCGGAAATAACATCTTTGATCGGACGCTCAATGCTCCGGGCAAAATAATATCCGACCAAAAGAGTAATGATGATGCCGGTAATAACCAAAAGAAGCGAATTGGTTTCAAGTGTACGCAGCGGAAAATAGGCATCGCCAATCGGTTCGGTTACCAACACTCCCCACCCCAAATTTTCTAGCGGAAGTGAAGCCCCTACTACTTTGTCACCAAACTTATCGTAAAATTCACCAGTGCCTTCTTTGCCCTCCTTGGTTTTTTTAACTAGGGGGGAATCGCTGTAATCGGCCCTGCTTTTTGCCTGCACTTCGTCCGCATGCAGCACAAGCTTGCCATCCTGGTCCACCAGGCAGATCACTTGTTTTCCTCTGGAAGAGAGCTTCTCAATGAGCGCTTGTATTTCCACAAAATTGATCTGGCCCATTAAAATATTTCCCCCACTCAAAGGAACCCCCATAAAAATAAGCTCTTTACCGTTTCGGTCTTGCAGTAAACCACCCACAAAAAACCGCTGTTCTCCGATTTGCCTGGAAACTTCTTTCCAGTCAATTTCTTTAAGTGAAATTGCCCCGTCACGCGAAACACTTGGTCCTACCTGGCCGTTTCTACTAACCACACAAATGGCATCAAAATTACGGTTCATATCCAAAACCGATTTTGCCTGAAGCATGCCCCCGCCTGAACCGGCAACAAAACGGAGAAGCTCTACACTGCTATCCACGTAACGGTCAACCGCATCCCTAACTTCACCAGCCACCTCCCTGTGCACGCTCATAATCGCCTGGGAAAGGGAACGCTTGCTGATAGCAATAGTAACCAAGGTTGTGGCCTCGAACAAAATAACAATTAAAAGAACAATAATTAAAAGGAGTTTAAATAAAATCCTGGTCCTAAAAAAAACAAGCGGGTTGGATGCTGCTTTACTGTCTGCAGGGATCAATTCCGCTAAAATTACTGCAATGACGCCAAAAAGGGTAAATAACCATGCTACCAAAAGATAAATGCTTTGCCCGCTGCCGCTGTAAAAATTGGTGATTATGGGGGTACAAAGTATGGCCAGCGCTCCAAACCCGCCCAAAAAAGAGAGCTGCCTGCGGCCGGATTTGGAAAGACGCGCCCGCCAAAAATATGCCACTGCCAGCGCCAGCCAGATTAAAAACCAAATAAATTTAAGCGGAACCGGATAAGAAAAAGTAACCAGCGGCTCGATCACATCTTCACGATATGCCAAATTAACATCCGAAATTAAAATTCTAAAAACACCCAGCAAAGAAACCAGCGAGAGAAAAATAGTAGACCAGGTGACCCATCTCACTTTTTTGATTTTAAATTTGGTAAGCAGGAACAGCCAAACAAAAAATACTGTTACCACTAAATCCACGGAAACAAACCGGTTGATAGCCATAAGTTCGGACAAGGGGCGCCCCAGATTGAAGGCCATTTGGGAAATAATGGTAAAAATCGTTTTTAAGGCAAAGAACAAGAGTACAAAAGCAAGAAAAGCATCTTTGCGGTTTTCATTCTCTTTGGAAAAACGAAAAAAAGTGATCGCTCCAGAGATCAGTATCCCTGCAATAAATATCTCTATAAAAATACTGACAATCGCTAAAGTTGAAAGCATAGCTGGTTATTAATCGGAAAGATGTATGATTATGTCTCCGGCTGTCCTCCCCCCGCTGGTATTTGTAATCCTTAAAGGTATTTTTTTATCTCCGGAAGAGATGTAACCGGGAATCGCATATTCAAGCGCAAAAATATTGTCTCCGGCTGTTTTGTCGCCATGGGTAGCATTATTATGCAAACTAACGTTGTTGGCTCCGCCGACTTCTGCCAGATCTACTACTACATTATCCAAATCTCCCACTTTTCCCGGATTGTAGATTTGCACCTGAATCAGAACCATGCGCTTTTCTCCTCTACCGATGCGGTCCGGTATAGCCCTGGCATCAATAATTTGCGGGTTACGCGAAACATCCAGCGATGTTTTAGCCAAGGTGAGCCATCCTTTTTTATTCGCCACTGCCACAGGGATTTCTTTCCCACCGGATTCTATGTTGGGGCTGACATTGGTTTGTAAGGTATATATCCCGTCGTTGGCTTTTTCGTCTCCCCAGAGCCCGTTATCTACCAACATCATGTTGGCAAATTTGCCGATTGAAGCCAGGTCTGCCCTTACACCGCTGATATTTTTCAGTCCACTCGGATCATCTACGGAAACCTTTAGCTCCAAAATTGTTCTGCCGTCGGCAGGGACACTTTTAGGTACCGCGGAAATATATTTAATAACCGGGACCAGCCTGGCACGGCTGATCTTGTTGATATCGTATCCCACTGCCCAGCTTAAAAGCGATCCGATCCTTTCGCGCATAAAATCAGTAGCGGAAATAAAAGCAATGGCATCTCCTTTGTTCATATATTCTTCTTCTTTAGGAACAGAAACCTTTTTGGTTGTTTTGGACCCAGTCTGGGTTTCTGCTTGGGCCATACCCGGCCCTATCCCCTCAAAAACAGAGAGAGTAAAGATCAACGCTATTAGTAGTAGAAAAATTCTTTTTATCATTCCACTACACCCAACTGCTTAAAGATTTTCTTTCCTTCCGACATTGGGACCCAATCATTGGGATGGAACATCCCATCTGGTAAAGGTTTCATTATCCCCAAATCCGTAATGACTTTAATGTATGGGGCTTGCGGGCTTTCTATCGGTACATCTTTAAAAACCTGGCGTTTTACTTCGGGGATTGGAATACCGGCTGCTCTTACGATCCAGGTGGCCAATTCTCCGCGGGTGATCCGTTTTTCTATTTCGAACTCCGCATCTTCCGGAACTTCGATAACCCCCAGGGTAACGAGTGCCTCTGCTTTGCTCTTGCGTTCCTGGATAAGAGATTTTTTGCGCTCGTATTCTTCTTTTTGCGCCTGGAGTTTTCTCTTTTCCGTATCTATCCTTTTTTGTTCCGCTTCATATTTTTGGCGTTCTTTTTCAGCTCTCTGCTGTTCCGCTTTTAAACGCTGTTCTTCCAGCCGTTTTAACTCCGCTTCTTTTTGTGCTTGATCTTTTTCCAGCCCAATTCGCGCTTCTTCCGTTTTCCTCTTTTCCGCTTCCAGCTGTTTCTGTTTTTCCGCCAACAATCTTGATTCTTCACGCTGAGCCGCTAAGGATTGCTCCTTTTGTGCTATTAATGCTTCTTGTTCTTTTATTTGTACGCCTTCAACTTTTTCTACTTGCTTTTCTTCTGCAACCACGATCTGGATCTTACGCAACACTTTGCGGTCTACAAATGCGGAAGTCCCTTTATAGCGGGCTTCCACTCGGATCAGGTTTTTCCCTACAGGGAGAGGGGAAAGAACATTAAAACTGCCGTCGTCCGAAATAAGTGCTTCGTTCCCGTTGACAAAAACCGCAACCCCTTCTCCAGCTTCTCCTGTAATACGGATCCGGTCTTCGTAGGTCTCAAAATTGTCTTGGGGATTGTAAACTTTTAGCACTCCGGCAGCAGGACGCTTGGGTTTAGGAGGAGCTTCTGCTTTTTTGGGCTCTTCTGCTTTTTTAATTTCTTCAGCCTTTTTAATTGCTTCTGTTTTTTTTATTTCTACCGGCTTTTTGGTTTCTGCTGGCTTAGAAACAGATTCAACTCTAGCCACTTCTACTTGTTCTTGGGCAGGAGTGCGCTTCTTGGCCTGCAAAATCCATTCCGCAGGGCTATAGTTTAAAGAACCCGAACCACCACTCTCAATATCAACCCTTGCCTCTTGGTTGGCAACCCAACCCAAACCAAACATAAATTGTGAATTACCCGCACCACTATTCCCACCCACTCTAAGTAATATATTGGAAGCAGCCCGCCATTCTGTACCCACATAGCAAATAAGCGCCCCTTCGCTAAGAGAATATCTTAGGTCAAAGGTGCCAAGAATATTATCGCTAAGCTTTGAACTTACCCCCGCTTTTACGCTGGTTGGCAAAATAGAATTGGTACCATCGCTCCAACGCAATTCCGACGAAGTTTTAAGAAAATTTTCCAGAACCAAACCATAAGCCAGGTTTGCATTTGAAACAGAAAGAAGCCCAATATCTGCAGTCGCCAAATTAGGGGTGGATTTATCTGCCCCACCACCAACCACAATGTTCTGCGACATCATAAACTTACAAGATAATCCAAACCCTGCTTCATCGGGACTGCCCAAAAGCGATAGAAGATTACGGTCCTTTATTTTTGAAGCGTAGCTGCCCACCAGGGTATTGCTGCTGTAAATGTACCGGTTGCCGTCGCGTTCTTCGTCGCGGATAATAGACAAGCCCATGGCAGCATTTTCTCCAAACGGATAAGCAGCAGAAAAAGATCGGGAATTCTGCCTTCCCCAGGTTAAAGAAAGCCCGCTGGAATAAGCTAAAAGCGCCGGGTTGTCTAAAAATGAATCGGGATAGCCAAAATTGGCAAGCCCGGCTTTGCCCATCCCCCAAATCCGCGCACCGCCATAAAATTCCATGGGCCGTATACCGTAATCCAAAAGCAGGTCACTACCCCAAACAGGGGAAGCAAACATTATAATTAAAACAATTATTAAGTTAACCAGCCAACGTTTCACTAGACTTTCCTCACTTTAAAAACATCATTTTAGTCTTGCCCAAACCTTCAAAAGTATAGCGATCTACCGCTTTTACCTTAAATTGCACATCTCCAGTTTTAGCAGGTTTAACAAGTATTTTTAGGGAATAAATTCCGTCTCCTTTTTTCTCGTCTCCGTTTGTCTCGTCGTCAAACATGGTGGCATCCGGAGGGCCGCTTATACCCGTTAAATCCACAGTTACATTTGCAATATCTTCCAACCCTTGGCGATCTACGATTTCCGCGGTCAATACCACTATTTTTTGCTCGTCCACATATACGGTGGCAGGATCGGCTTTAACCCATCTTACAATTGGGGCACTGTTGATTTGGCAAAAACTTTTTTCATTAAATCCATCATCAAAATCAAAAAGCACATCTATTTTTTTAACTACTTTTTTGTCCCTGGAAAAAAGCACTGTGGATTCCGCTCTGGTCATAAAACGGTTTGGATCATAGAGCCTTTTTTGCGTGGAGACACCATAAACCAGCTGGTCCTTAAAAGCTTCTCCGATCCAAAATGCATATTTGTGTGTTTTGGGCACATCTTCAAATACCATTTGCGCTTCCCCGGTTGAGAACGCTCCTTCTGCTTTTATGATTACTTCCGCGGCTTCCCCTCTTAAAACCCCGTCATCAATCCAGAAAAGGTCTCCCTCAAAAGCATTCATGTAGCCTTCTTCCACTACTGCTTTAATATAAGGGGCGCGCCAATGTTCTTTGGGAACATCGTAAAAAACATCTTCGCTTAAGGAGAGCGGAGGTAAATTTGCGGCTCTACAAAGCCAAGTGGCAAATTCGCCGCGTGAAACCGGGCGGGTAAGATAAAAATTGTTGTCGGGATACGCCTCAACCAACCCCAAGGTTGCCAGTTTAATTACATTGTCCCTGGCCCAATGTTTGTTCCCTTTTTTCCCGATAAATTGCTCCACATCGGGGAAAGTAATCAGGCGCAGTATGCGGATATGCTTAACTTCCGGTTTTCCTTTTTCTCCGGTTGCTTTTACTTCTACGTAATTCTTACCCGGATTCAAAATTAAAGCGGTTTTAAAAGAGCCGTCTTTGGCAACATCCACAATCCCGTTATTTACTTTTAACTCCGCGGCTCCCTGGATGTTGCCTCTTAACATTAAGACATCGTCAAAAGTAACCATTCCGTCTTTAGGAGATGAAATCGTAAGTGTTACGGCAAAAACAGCAGTACAAAAAGAAGCAAAAAACAGTAATAATAAAGAAAGAAAAAGGAGCCTTTTAACAAACCTCATTCGCCCCTCCGTTAAAAACAGAATCATATTGACAAATCATATCACTAGAACTTAGCGGAAGCAATATTTTTTGCGCTACTCTTTGAGGGTTAATGGGGCGTACTGCAGAGAAAGATTTTTGCGTCCAAAACTATAAAAATTAATGGAAAGGATGCTGTCATCCGTATCTTGTTCTACCTCCAGAATCTCTCCTGTCCCCCATTGCGGATGAAGTACAAAATCACCCTGCTTAAAACTCTGTATATCCCCCTTTCTCCTGCCCACTTGCCCCGAGCGAAGTCGAGGGGTTTCCTTTCCGTCTTCAAATGAGATTTTTTTGACCGCAGCTTCCGGTATTTCTTCCAAAAAGCGTGAAAAACCATTGGCCCAGGTTTCACCAAAAAGGATCCTTTCGCTTGCACTGATAAAAAAGAGCTTTTGTTTGGCCCGGGTGATCCCCACATAACAAAGCCTGCGTTCTTCTTCGATCTCATTTGGGGTATCCAGGCTTCGGCGGTGGGGAAAAACCCCTTCTTCCATTCCAGCCATAAAAACCACTTTGAATTCCAATCCTTTTGCGGAGTGAAACGTCATTAAAGTAACTTTGGGCTGGGACTCGTCTGCCCGGTCATAGTCTGTAACCAATGCAATTTGAGAGAGAAATGCAGCCAAAGAATTGTCTCCGCTAATTACTTCGAACTCCCTGGCCAAACTCATTAATTCTTTAATATTTTCCAGGCGCCCCAGGGACTCTTCGTCGTTTTCTTCTTCCAGCGCACGTTTATAACCAGTACCAATAATTACGCGCTCAATCATTTCGTAAGCAGAAAGGTCGTTCAGTTTGGAGTGAAAACTCTCTACTTCCGCCAACCCTTTTTTGGCTTGGGTTTTTGAAGCGGGCGAAAGATCCATGTCGCTTAAATCCGATAAAGCCTTAAACAACGAAAGCCCTTTTCTTTTGGCTGCCAGGTCTATTTTGGCAAAAGAAATCTTGCCGATCCCACCCCAAAAATTGAACAAAATCCGCTCTAAGCTCAAGTCGTCTTCCGGGTTCAAAATAACTCTCAAATAAGCAATGATGTCCTTGATTTCTCTTCTCTCATAAAAACGGAAGCCGCCGATAATTCGGTAAGGGATTCCGTGCTCCAAAAAAACCTCCTCAATTACGCGGGATTGGGCATTGGTGCGATAGAGGACCACAAATTCGTTGTGGAAAAAATTGTTCCCCAGCTCTTTTTTGATTTGCGAGGCGATGAACCCGGCCTCATCTCTTTCGTCCCTGGCCTGGTAATGGATAATTTCCGCACCTTCCGGGTTTTTGGTCCAAAGAGACTTGTCTTTACGCTCGGTATTGTTGCGGATGACCTGGTTTGCAGCCTCCAGAATATTTTGAGTGGAACGGTAATTTTCTTCAAGCTTAATTACCTTAGCGTTTGGATAGTTCTTTTCAAAATTCAAAATATTACGGAAGTCAGCGCCGCGCCAGGAATAGATTGACTGGTCCTCGTCTCCCACCACACACAAATTGTTTTTTCCGCCAGCCAAAAGGTGCGTAAGCAAATATTGCGCTTTATTTGTATCCTGATATTCATCTACGTGCACGTAATGGAATTTATCTTGATAATATTCCAAAACCTTGGGGCATTTGGAAAGAAGTTCTACCGCAAAATTAAGCATATCGTCAAAATCCAATGCATTATGTTTAAAAAGCCTTTCTTGGTACATCCTGTATGCGGAAGCAATCTTTTCTTCGTAAGTGCTTCCCGCTTGCCTGGAAAACTCTTCCAAGGAAACGAGGTTGTTTTTTAAACTGCTAATTTTACCCAGTACGGCTTGGGGCTTAAAATATCTTCCTTCCAACTCCAATTCCCCGCAAATCTTTTTTATTAAAGAAAGCTGGTCGTCTTCATCGTAAATGACAAAATTTTTATTCCAACCCAGTTCATCGATATGTTTTCTAAGTATCCTGCCGCAGACAAAATGAAAAGTCCCAATCCACATATCGCGGGAAAGCACTCCAATGCTCCCCGCAAGCCGCTCTTTCATCTCTTTGGCTGCTTTGTTGGTAAAAGTTACGGCTAAAATTTGTGAAGGTGCGATTTTTTTCTCTTGTATTAGATATGCGATGCGGTGGGTGATCGCTCTGGTTTTACCGGAACCTGCGCCTGCAATTACCAGAAGCGGTCCTTCGGTACAAAGGACTGCTTCTTTTTGTTTATCGTTTAAGCCATCTAAGTTTTTCATGAGGGAAAATGATTCTACAACAGCTTGAAACCTACCGCAAGCAAAAGCCAAGAAATTACGGGACCAATGTTATATCGTCGATTTCAACCCAGCCGGTTGCTTGATGTGAAGCAACCATTACTTGAAATTGTTTTAAATGTTCTGCTCCGTTCAAATCAACTTCTACTGTAGTCCAATCTTTTTGGGCAGTGAAAAAACCGGAAGCCACAGGATCCGGCTGGTCATTGGGATGGCGGCTATAAACTTCTACCTTAATATCAACCTCCCCGCCTTCTTCGGTTTGCAACTCTTGCCTAACTTTAAAACTGATCTTTGAATATTTAGAGACGTCCAAGCCTTCGACACTGCCCCCTACCAAAATATTAAAACCGGGCCAGCTTCCTGCTCCTTCCGCATGCAGTGTTCCTTCCATGATAGCTACAAAAAAACCATTAAAACCAACCCACTCTCCCCTTAAACATTTGGAAGTGGAATTGGTAACCGGAGAAAAATCTTCCAACACAATCGGCTCAGTTGGCTCCCCTTTAGGGAAAGAACAGCTTGTTTCTTCTTTATCAATGCAACTACCAGCATCATCCTTCTTGCAATATCCTGCGAGAGGATCGTAATTGCAACTTGCAACTCCCCCTCCAAGAAGAACCAAAAACATAGCATAAATAACTGCTCGTGCCATGCTATAACACTGCGCAGCTTTTGCTTTAGGCATTGCTCTATCATGTACCGGAACATTTCTAGCCATACTTACCGCATCCATTATAAATCCTTCTTTCTTTGATCCTAAACAAGTATCGGCAGATTTAAAAATAAATTTCATTTTGAAGCAAAATTTCTGTATACTTCCTCCATGCCAGAAAGCTTAAAAGAAACACTGGAAAACGAGATTTTTTTAAAGGTTATGAAACCCGGGCGCTACATTGGCACGGAGCTGCATTCTGTGCACAAGGATTGGGATAAGACAAAGCTAAAAATCGCACTTGCATTTCCTGACACCTACGAAATCGGAATGTCCAACCTTGCCATCCAAATTATCTACTACATCCTGAACCAAAAAGAGGATATTTTATGCGAAAGAGTATTTATGCCTTGGCTGGATATGGTTAAGCAGCTTGAGGAACATCGGCTTCCGCTCTTTAGCCTGGAATCCCTGAAACCGCTCTGTGAATTTGATGCGGTCGCGTTTAGCTTGAGCCACGAACTTAGCTATACAAACATCTTAAAGATGCTGGAGCTTGGCAAAATCCCTCTTTTAGCAAAAGACCGCAAAGAAAACGATCCTCTGATCTTTGCAGGCGGCCCCTGCACTTTTAACCCTGAACCAGTCGCAGATTTCTTTGATTTTATAGTTATCGGAGAAGCTGAAGAAGTAATCCTGGAAATCGCGGAAGCGCTCAAGAGTAACGCGTCTCGGACAGAGCGATTGGAAGCACTTTCTCATATAGAAGGAATCAAGGTATCAAGGGACCAAGGGACCAAGGTAAAAAGTCGGATTGTGAGAGATTTAAACCAAGCACCTGTGCCAACAAAACCGATCGTCCCATATATTGAAGTTATACATAATAGATCAGTTATTGAGATCATGCGCGGGTGCAAGCACGGATGCAGGTTTTGCCAAGCCGGGTGGACTACGCGTCCGGTAAGAGAAAAAGATCGGGAACTCATCCTAAAGCAAGCGGAAGAAACTGCAAAGAATACAGGATACGAAGATTTATCTTTAATCTCCCTTTCAAGCAGCGATTACCGGGAAATTGAGGGCTTGGCAAAGGAACTGACAGCTAAGCTTGCGAAAAAAAGAGTTTCGCTTTCTCTCCCATCACTTCGCGGCGATTCCTTTTCCGTAAAATTGGCCAAAGAGATCCTAAAAGTACGTCAATCCGGAGTGACTATCGCTCCTGAGGCAGGTACGCAAAGGTTAAGGGATTTAATCGGCAAGGATTTATCCGAAGAAGACATTTTAAACGGTGTAAAAGCGGCTTTTGAAAGCGGCATGACTTCCAGCAAACTTTATTTTATGATCGGGTTGCCCACAGAAACAGACGAAGACCTGATTGCTATGTGCGACCTGACCAGAAAAATTGTCCTATTGGGAAAAGGTTTAAGCAAAAGAGCGCATGTCACCTTGAACCTCTCTACTTTTATCCCAAAAGCACATACGCCATTGCAATGGGAAGGCCAGATTACGGTTGAGGAAACTTTGCAAAAGCAAAAAAACATCAAAGAATATTTAAAAAGGGACAAAAATATCGAAGTAAGATGGCATGATGCTAAGGCAAGTTTTTTGGAGGGGGTTTTTAGCCGCGGGGACAGGAAGCTTTCTGCAGTTTTACTCAAAGCGCATGAGCTTGGAGCGGTTTTGGACGCTTGGTCCGAGCATTTTAACTTTGCACTCTGGGAAAAGGCTTTTTCCGAATGCGGAATCGATCCTTCCGTATATTTGAAACCAAGGGAAACATCCGAAACCCTACCGTGGGACCAGATTAGCCCAAATGTAGACAAGGAAATATTGTTAAGGGAGAAAAATGCAGCGTTTAAGAATTAAATATACCAAAGAAGATCCTGTGCGGTTTATCGGCCACCTCGATTTCATCAAGATCTTTGAGAAAGCGATGCGCAGGACCGACTTGCCGGTTGCATACAGCCAGGGCTTTAACCCCAGGATGCAGATTTCTTGGGGACTCCCTTTGGCACTAGGAATAACTTCGGACGGTGAAATAGCTG
>JAPLLA010000025.1:11469-39844 GCA_026387795.1 Candidatus Saganbacteria bacterium
CAATGTTCTTCCGCCAGGGATCCGGGTGCTTGAAGCAAACATATGCCACCCCACCCTTCCTTCCGTGGCTGCCGCAATTAAAGCTTCGGAATATGTTTTTGAGCTAAAAGATGTTGATGGTATACAAGAAAAGGTTGATGCGATTATGGAACAGAAAGAGCTTAAACGAAAAAGGATCTCAAAAGGAAAAGAAAAGGAGATAGATTTAAGACCTATGATTTTTAATGCAGCATTAACAGGGAATACTCTTGCCATAACCGTACAAACATCGGAAAAAGGGTCATTAAAACCATCCGAATTCTTAGAATTACTAGGAAACCCTCCTATTTTAGCCACAAAAAGGACCAAAATCCTGGTTGACGGCCTGCGCCCTCTATGATAAGCTTACCAAGTTTTGCATAGTACTGATTACGAAAGGAACTAAGATGTACGCGATTATTGAAAGTGGGAGCAAGCAGTATAAAGTCGAGGCAGGAAATGTCATTGACGTAGAACTGCTTGGAAAAAACGCGGAAGAAGCAGTCGAATTTGACAAGGTTGTTCTTTTTAGAAACGAAAACGATGTGAAAATCGGCCAGCCCTACATTTCAGGAGTAAAGGTCTTGGGCAAAGTTGTAGCAAACATTAAAGACGACAAAGTCACCACCTATAAATACAAAAACAAAACAAACTATCATCGCACCAAAGGCCACAGACAGAACTACACAAGAGTACAAATCGAAGCAATTAACGGATAAGGAGATTAAACCATGGCACATAAGAAGGGCGGCGGTTCTACCAGAAACGGCCGTGATTCAAACGCACAACGCTTAGGAGTAAAAGTCTTTGGCGGCCAAATTGTAAAATCAGGGATGATAATTATCCGCCAAAAAGGGACCAAGTTTTCCCCTGGTTTAAACTGCAAACTGGGTAAAGATTACACAATTTTTGCTACTGCACCCGGGAAAGTAACATTTGAAGGAAAAAAGGTCAGCGTTCTCTCCCCCGCTGCTTAAACTTCTACTATATAATAATATCCGCGTGAATCCGGGATAAAAAATCCGGGAGGTCGAGTAAACATGTTTATTGATGAAGCAATTATCCACATTAAGGCTGGGGACGGCGGAAACGGCTGCATTGCGTTCCGCAGGGAAAAGTATGTTCCAAGAGGGGGTCCGGACGGAGGAGACGGAGGAGACGGCGGAGACGTAATTATACTGGCTGACCCCCAAAAATCCACTCTACTCGATTTTAAAAACAAAGTCACACACAAAGCAGAGCGTGGAGAACACGGAAAAGGGAAAAACCAGCACGGTAAAAACGGCAAAGATATCATATTAAAAGTTCCGCTTGGAACTGTCATCTACGACCGGGAAACCAATATAGAACTGTTTGACCTGACTACCCCTAACCAAGAATTCATTATTGGCGCGGGAGGCAAAGGGGGCAAAGGAAACAAGCGTTTTTCAACTTCCGTAAACAGGGCACCGCGTATTGCGGAACAAGGCGCACCCGGAGAAGAAAAAATATTAAAACTGGAACTCAAGCTGATTGCGGACGTGGGAATTGTGGGCTGCCCAAATGCAGGGAAATCTACCCTGATCTCCGTAATATCACACGCACACCCAAAAATCGCGGACTACCCTTTTACCACCAAAGAACCAAACCTGGGAGTGATCCAGATTGAACCAGGGAGATCTTTTGTGGCAGCGGACATACCAGGGTTACTAGAAGGCGCGCACAACGGAACAGGATTGGGAGACAAGTTTCTGCGGCATATTGAGCGTACCAAAATCCTGATCCACTTGATCGACCTGGCAGGCGTGGACGGAGTAGACCCGATTACAAACTATAAAGCCATCAACCAGGAACTGGAACTATACAGTAAAAAGCTGGCGGAAAAAGAGCAGATCATAGTACTCAACAAGATCGACCTGCCGCAAGCAGAAGAAAACCTAAAAGAAGTGAAGAAGTTCTTTAAGAAGCAGAAGAAAGAGTTTCTTGTTATCTCTGCAGTGGCGCACAAAGGGACAAAAGAGTTAATCTATGCAGTTTGGGAAAAACTAAAGAGCGGCGAAAAACAGGCTGATATATAGAGAATACAAAACTACTAGCGCCCCAACCACAAAACAGTAATAAGCAAAACCTCGGATTGAAGTCTTTTCGATAATCCGCATAAAGACCTTGATTGCAAGATATCCGGAAATGAGCGCAGCAATGAAACCAACCAGCAAAAGCCCTCCGCTGCTCCCCTGCATTCCCACTTTTGCCACATCTTTAAGCTGAAGTAGAAATGCCCCAAAAATAGCAGGAATAGAAAGAATAAAAGAAAAACGCGCTGCCAGTTCGCGGTTGAAACCGCGGAACAAAGATGTAGAAATGGTGGTGCCGGACCTGGAAAGTCCCGGGGCAATTGCGCAACCTTGCCCCACCCCTATGATCACTGCATCCCACCAAAAAACCTGACCGATCTGTTTGTCGCCGCGTTTTCTCCATTCTGCCAATACAATCAGAATTCCGGTCAAAATCAAAAAACATCCGATTGCAAGTAAAGAAGAAAATAGGCTCTCAAAAAAATCCTTAAACAAAAACCCCATCAAGGCAGTTGGGATAGTAGCAATAATTACCAAAATGGAAAAATAAAAATCACGGTTATTTTTAAAACCGATCGTATCTCTATGGGCCAGTTGGAGCAGCCCATTAAAAAATCCGGCAATTAAATTTAAGATGTCTTTCCAGAAATATAATAATACCGCAAACAACGTTGCCAGATGCACTGTTACGTCAAACGGAATGTCCGGCGGAATACCCAGAATATACTGAAAAATCGTTAAATGTGCAGAGCTGCTGATCGGCAAAAATTCTGTTAAACCCTGTACAATACCCAGAAAGACGGCTTGGAGTATGCTCATTTTTTAGTTGTGGAGCCTTTTTCCCACATCACCAACAAAGGGCTGGCAATAAAGATTGAAGAATATGCCCCGCAGATAAAGCCAATCAAAAGAATTAAGTAAAAATCCTTAAGCGTGGCCCCGCCAAAGATTAAAAGCGCGGCAGTAACTACAACCACTGTTGCAACAGTATTGATTGAACGAGACATTGTTTGCATGATGCTTTCGTTAACCAGTGCGGCAAAATTCTTTTTGCTGGAACCGGTTTTCTTCATGTTTTCCCTGATCCGGTCAAAAATAACAACAGTGTCATTGATAGAATAACCCAGAATAGTAAGGATTGCGGCAATGAACGGGATTTCCACGTTCCTCCACAAAAGAGCCGATATCCCAATAACAATAATAGCATCGTGGTAGAGTGCAAGAAGTGCTGCCATGGCATATTTGAACTCAAAACGGAAAGAAATATAGATCGTAATCAGTACTGACGCTGCAATCAAAGCCCAAATTGCCTGTGTAGCCAGCTCTTTTCCTATGACCGGACCAATAATGTCTGCCTCCAAAAGATCAACCTTGCCATAGAGTTTTTGCATTTCGTCCATCATTTTGGTCCTGGTTTCCACTTCGATTGGTTCTAGGCGTATAGAGAGGACATTGGGGCCGGTTTTTTGTATGGAAGCTCCGGGATATCCAAAATCCGCAAAAACTTTTCTAAGTTCACCTTCGGAAACGTCCTTTTCTTCGAATTTTACAGTGATAAGAGATCCGCCGGTAAAATCGATCCCAAAGTTAAGCGGCTTACCCCTAAAAAAAGCATTGGAAAGAAGCACCACCACAGCAATAACTATTACAGTTAAAGAAATTGAAAGCCAAATTTTACTTTTACCAATAATATCCATTTTTTCTCCCTTTGATTGGAAAACCTGCGACTAAATGTCGCGGTTTCCCATTGGAAACCGAGGCGTTCAGCCTCAGGTTTCCAACTCATATGCACTCAATGATAGATTAATTTTGAGTCCGCTTCTTTTATCATGCCGCTATCAACCAGCATGTACATGAGCATCCGGGTTAAAGTAATTGCCGTAAACATGGAAGCTGCAATACCCAAAATCAGAGTAATGGCAAATCCTTTGATGGTCCCTGTTCCTACAAAGAGAAGAATAAAGACCGCCATAACAGTTGTAACATTGGAATCCAAAATTGAGGGAAGCGCCCTATTGAAACTGGCATCAATTGCAGCTTTTAAAGTCTTACCAGTGCGTACTTCTTCTTTTAACCGTTCAAAAATTAGGATGTTTGCATCTACTGCCATACCTATGGAAAGCAGAAACCCTGCAATGCCCGGCAGGGTTAAGGTTGCACGCACCAGAGACAATAATGCAATTAGTATCAATACATATATTACCAATGACACATCTGCCAATGCTCCAGGAACGCGGTAATAAGTAATCATAAATGCACAAATGAGGATAAAACCAAGGATCCCGGCAAATTTGCTTTTATCAATAGAGTCTTTACCCAGGGTTGGTCCCACTGTACGCATTTCAACCATTTTTACAGGTACAGGAAGAGCACCTGCTTTTAGCTTAATGACCATATCGTGCACATCATCTGCAGAAAAGTTTCCGGAGATTTGCGCTCTGCCGCTTGGGATCGGCTCCCTAACGTTTGGAGCGGAAATTACTTTGTTGTCCAAAACAATGGCAAGTGGTTTGCCTACATTGCGGGTAGTAACATCGCCAAAAGCTTTTGCCCCTTCACCGTTAAACTCCATATCAACCACTGGATTGCCATATTGGTCAAGGCCTGGCATTGCGGTTTTAAGATCTGCACCGGTTAAAACTGTTTTCTTTAAAATAATGGAACGTTCATTGATGATTCTACCGTCCTGTTCATCCTGCACTTTGCCTACCCTGGCATTTGGGCCGTAGATTTGTTTTACTTTTTCCAAAGAGATTTCACCTTCTCCAGCAGGCGCCCATTCAGACTCCATAAATTCAAGCAATGCGGTATCCCCAATCACTTTGAGTGCGCGGTCCGGATCTTTGATCCCTGGAAGTTCTACGATGACTTGGGTCTTCCCTTTTCTTTGGACCAAAGGTTCGGAAACACCCAAAGCATCGATGCGGTTGCGGATAACAGCGACTACCCCGTCCATGGCATCTTCGTTTACTTGCTGGACTTTAATCGTAGGAATGCCTTCGAATACAATGCGGCTGCCACCCTGCAGGTCGAGCCCCAAGTTGATGGGAAGTTTAATAAATATAAAAACCGAAAGGATAACAATACCTAAAATAAGAAGGATCCGCAGTTGATTAATGTTTTTCATAACGGGGTCAATTATATCGAAACAATAATGTTAACGCAAGGAGAAAATGCAACTTGGGCCTGGCGAGGCTCGAACTCGCAATCTTCTGCTTCGGAGGCAGACGCGTTATCCAATTATGCTACAGGCCCGTAAAAAAGATTATAGCAATTTTTGGGGCAAACATGAAATTTCTTTATGGAATTGTCGAAGAAATACTGTCCGAGCTTTGGCCTCGGGATAAGAAAGGAATTTAAAATGGCAAAAGTAGGAGCTCCAAAACCTGTAGATCTTTCAGCAGCACAAGCCCGGTTAGCCGCATTATTGGCAAGAATGCAAAAAGAAGTAGTCACTCCGGCAGAATTACACAGAGCACTGAAAGAAGCAGGCGTAGAAGCAGATCGAGCTCAAGGAATTCAAACCTTAACTGCTGCTGACAGAGTGCCTCGATATACAATAAAAATGGTTCAAGCTACAGGACAAAGTACTCTTGAAGAAAGATATGCGGAACTGGTTAGGACCGGATTCAATGTGTTTTGCGTAAGAGCAGGAACAATTTTACTGGACATGCTAACCGACAGCGGTACAGGCGCACAGAGTGACGCACAATGGGCTGCAATGATGCTGGCTGATGAAAGATACGCACATAGCGTAACTTATGAAGAATTCATTCCTATAGCACAAAGGATTTTTGGCAAAGAATTTATTTTACCTGTACACCAGGGACGTGCAGCAGAAAGAATTACTTTTCCTGTCCTACTAAGAGCTTTGGTAGCAGCAAGAAAAACGGAAGGGAAAGAAGTTGCCTGTCTAGGAAACACTTATTTTGACACCACCAGAGCTTTAATCACAGCAGAAGAAGCGGTGGTTATAGACAGTCCTTGTGCAGCAGCAAAAAATACCCAGGACTATGATCCATTTAAAGGAAATGCGGACATAGACCACATGCGCGCAATGATAGAAAAATATGGGCCTGCCAACATCGGTTTTGTAATGATGACTGTAGTCAACAATTGCATTGGTGGCCAGCCGGTTTCTATGGAGAACCTAAGAGCAGCCCATGCCTTGGCCAAAGAATACAAGCTTTTGTTTTTACTGGATGCGGCAAGAATATTTGAAAACGCTTATTTTATCCAGCAGAGAGAACCCGGATATCAAGGCAAAAGCATCTCTGAAATTGTTGGTGAAATGACCAAATTAGCGGATGTAATTCTTATGAGCGCAAAAAAAGATGCCATTGCAAATATGGGCGGGATTATTGCCACAAACAACCATGAATTATATGACTTATTTTTAACCCTATGTATTGCTGGCGAAGGACATTACAGCTATGGCGGAATGTCCGGCAGGGACCTTGCTGCGTTGACGGTTGGTTTACAAGAAGGCCAAGACCAGGAGTATTTACGCGCACGTATCAACCAAGTAGCAGAATTAGGAAACGGATTCAGGAGACTTGGTATCCCTACCCAATGGCCAACAGGATCAAACGGCGTTTTTGTGGATGCAAGACAATTCTTAGATCATGTACATGAGCTTTTCTTCCCAGCACAAAGACTTTGCGCAGAAATCTATCACCGCTATGGGATCAGACCAGTAGAAATCGGACTTTCTTTGCACGGAAGAGATAAAAAAGGAATTAAAGTGTTACCAGGTCTGGATTTAGTAAGGTTTACTGTACCAAGAAGGACTTTTACCGGAGACCACATTGCTTACATCCTTTGGGCATTAGAAGAATTAGCAGGAAAAAGAGATGAAATCGGCGGTTTAGTTTATAACGTGGAAGGCGGAGGAAACGGCCACTTTACTTCTACTTTTAAACCTGTATCTGTAGCAGAGATCCCAGGACTAGAAATTGGGGTACGCAGATACTTTTTTGATGTGCCAAGACCACCTTTTTCTTCAATCTATCTGCCGCCAAATGCCAGAAAATAGCCCTGGAGTACAATACGGTGCACTAAGACTTGCCAGAAGATCGCTTGCTAAGCAAGTATGGCCAAACGGACCAATCCCGCATTCCGCACATTTATCCAGATGCTTGGCTGCTGTTAAAGCTTTCCCGCAACAAGATGCACTCTTATTTGTGGACAGAGAAGATATGCCCGCAGATGTAATGGTAACCTTTGATGCCGCAGGAGGAGCTTTTAGAAGGGATTTTGAGAGATTCTGCCGCTTTGTTGCATTTGCCTCACATCTTAACCGACAATATCCTGATGGGAGTTATAAGTATGAAAGGGGGTTCTGCATCGGGATCGAAACAGTTCCCGCAGAAACAATAGAAGAACAACCTCCCATCCCACCAGAAAGAACAGGAACTATGGCAGCCTCTGGAGAAGTGGAAGATTTAGCCAGGATTTTTGGAAGACAAGCCGCTCCTTTTATAAATGCGACTATATTTATTAATTCATTTACTCAAGGAGGAGACCCTATTTTTGGTGTCCCATTTTTTCCACATCTGGCGCATGAGCTAGGCCACTTGCGAAATAACGAAGAAATACATGCAGCCGGTCGATTCCTAAGCACAACCAGCACTGAAGCAAAAGAATTTTACGCTTTGGCATACGAAAGAAGAGCTGCACAAGCTATAGTCCGGGCACTAACCCAAATCGTAGAAGGAGGGAAAAACAGAAAAAAATGGCCGGATGCTTATAGGAACTTTGTCAGATCAATTGAAGAAACAGCTAGAAGCTACCCGGCAATTGGCACGGCAGATGCTTTTATGGGAAAACTATTAAGAAGCTGCCGGCAAGCTTGGCTTCCAGATACGCATCAAACTATGCTGGTTAATTACCGGGGTATGGTGGCAAATGGAGAAAGCGGCCTCTATTCTTTATCGCCTGCAGATCCGCAAAGGTTAAAACCTTTTGATTCTTTAGATGTAAGATTAACAGCCCTTCGGACCTAGAGATTAACGAGTAATAATGATGATTGCCTTCTTGCCTGAAGCAATAGAAGACTTGTCTCCAGTCCAATCATGGATTGCATTGTAGGCAACTTGATATTTGTAACGATAATTGAATCCCCTGCGTGTTCCAGGGTCGTTTGTAAGGAACCCCCCGCTCCGATCATCGTACCCCTTGAATAACATGGCATGGTAAGCAGGACCGGGTGGAGTATAAAACGGATTATGCAAGAGCTTACCTGCCATCGGCGCAATTACAACATGGCCTTGCGCCAATTCCTGCTTAATCGAATCAATCGTAACATCGTAACTAACTGTAACCTTGCCGTAACCATAGTAACCTTTTATAAGCTTGGCCATCTGCTCTGCAGTCAAATCATAATGCCCACCACAACTCTTCTCCTGATACGCAACCAAATCTAATATCTCCTGCTTTGCTTTTTCACGGGTTACGGGTTCCGGGTCACGGGTTGCATATTTTAGTGCCATTATGATTGCGGCTTCCTCGCACCCGTCCTGCCACGGCTGGCCCCAGTTTCCGTAGGGTGCTTGGCAGAGGTATGGGACTGGTAAGTAAGTCTTAACTGGGAGAGCCAGACATGCAGATACTAGAGTAAAAAATAGTAATATTGCGGCAATTGTTCTCATGGAGTTAAGTATATCAGCCCTGAACCCAAGTTGGCCACTTTCCTTACGCAGGAGTCAAGCAAACATAAAAAGGCAAAAGCCCATACTGCGACCAACGTGTAGCAAGCAGAGGGAAAAACCCCAATTCTGCCAATTCAACTTCTTTTAACAAAGGAGGTGTGCGACCAGTAATAATCGCATAGCTCTGTTTTTTTGCCCGGCTTAAGACCTGCAATAATATTTGCCTTGCATCATCTTTAGTTACCACAGATTCATTTACCAAACCGCATAAAACAAACAAAGAAACTGTTCCAATATCCAAAAAAGCCAAATCCCTGGCATCTGCATGGTGAATTGGAACACCGGGATTAGCGCTCCTGGCTATTTGGACCCCGCTTTCGTTCAGGTCGCTACCCATATAACTTAAATCAGGACGCACGCTTCTCAAATCCGCCAATAAATCTCCTGTTCCACAGGCCAGTTCACAAACCAAATCTCCAGGAGTTAAGGTAAGGTTGCTCAGTTCCCCAACTATTAAAGGATGGATAAACTGCCTGTAAACTGCCAGATCCTCTGGCAAGGTATTAGCGCCCCATTTTTCAATCGGTATTGGCGCACTGGAAAATTTGCATCGCGGATTTACTTCGCCAAATAAAGGCTCAAGATATTCAATGACACCCAGGAACAATTCCATCTCCCGGTCAGTAAAAGGATGGGCTTTAAAAGAGATTGTTACTTTTTCGCGATTTGGGACCACTCCCTTTGGTTCTACCATATCCCGATAATAAACCGCCAGATATGGATTTCTATGATCCAGAACATTTATAAAAGGGACTTCATCAAAAAAAACGCAGGTCCTCACTTCCCCCCGCTGTACAGAGACTTCTTTTCCTAATGCAGGCCTGGACTGAGCAGCGCCAATAATTTCTACAGCAAGACGCAATGCTTCTCGCTGCTCTCGGGTCCCGCTTGTTTTAACCCGCGCATATTTTGCTGCAAGCACTGCTCGTATTTCGTTAACAGACGACATTACAAAGGTCCTCCCTTAAGATTATCGGCAGGCAAAGAGCGGGATTTCAAAATTAAAACTTTTTTACAGCGGTAAAATTGCGGATACGCGAACGTAGTTACACTCTTCTTTTAAAGGACAAATTTCACACTTTGGCTTAGGCTTACAAATATCTTTCCCCAAAGCCACAATTAGAGCATGGTACTCATTATATATATGTATACGCTTTGGGAGGCTCTTTTCAAAGAAAGCTTTAACCTGATAATAGTCTTTTGTATGCAAAACACCTAAGCGATGAAAGATGCGGATAGTATATGCATCTACCACAAAAGAGAGTTTGCCGAGGGCATAACAGAGGATCGAGTCCGCAGTCTCGGGACCAATGCCCCAAACAGAAAGAAGTTTATTCCTAAGTTCTGGAAGACGCATCTTTTTTAGCTGGGAGATGCCGCATTGATCTATTAGCCATTTACAGAAAACCTTGAGCTTCTTGGCTTTTGCTCTAAAGTATCCCGCTGGCTTTATCAATCTTTCTACTTTCGACTTACTACTCACTACTATCTTTTGGGGTTCGAGTAATTTTGCATCCTTTAAGTTAGAAATCGCCTTCTCAACATTCTTCCAGCTGGTGCTTTGTGTAAGGATCGCTCCAACCATAACTTCAAACGAGGTGTCGCCTGGCCACCATCGCTGGGAACCAAATTCTTTAAACAGCAACTTATAGATTTTTAATATATTTTTATTATTAGTTACGCACATTAATTTTGAAATCCTAAATTCTAAACTCTAAATCCTAAACAAATTCAAATTTTAAAAATTCAAAAATCTAAATCCTGTTTAAAATTTCGGTCATTAGTATTTCGAATTTGTTTAGAGTTTCGGATTTAGAATTTAGAATTTATTTCTGGCATTTTGGACAAAAGTACGTCCCTCTCTGCCCCAGCGAGATTTTCTGCACCACACCGCGACATTTGGTACAAGGTTCCCCTTTGCGATCATACACTTTATGCAACTTGCCGTAAGTTCCTTCCCCACCCTCTGCATCCACATAATTATCTACAGACGATCCGCCATGCTTGATCGCATCAGATAAGACATCAATAATTTCATGATGGAGCTTCTTTGCTTCTTTGGGGGTAATTTTATTTGCGGGGCGTGCGGGATGGATGCCAGCTCTGTACAAAACCTCATTTGCGTAAATGTTCCCGACCCCAACCACAAACGCCTGGTCCATAATTAAAAGTTTTATCTTTGTTTTTCTTTTTGCCAGTTCTTTTGTAAACCAATCCAAAGTAAATGCTTTTGAGAACGGCTCTACCCCAAGCTTTTTGATCTCTTTTTGTTCCAGCACCTTCTTTGAAGGCACCAACCAGATCTTGCCAAACAAGCGAAGATCAGAAAAATCAAGGATCACATTGCCGGAAATGCGGATGTACTTTTGCGCTTCTTCCCCTGTCTTTGATAATGGCTTCTTGTGCACAGATTTAAGCAGTGCGCCTGTCATTCCAAGGTGAAAAATGAGGGTGTTGCCGGATTTGAGCGGAACAAGGAGATATTTCGCCCTTCTCTCAATGCCAAGTATTGTATCCCCTTTCACTTTTTTAGCAAAAATAGATGGGGACATTCCTTTGATCAACTTGGGACGGAGCATTTCTACTTCGAGTATCTTTTTCCCCTTAATAAAAGGAGCAAGCCCGCGTTTAATTGTTTCGACTTCTGGAAGTTCAGGCATACTATCAGGTATGATAGAATGACAAATGACAAATATCAAATGACAAATGAATGAAAATTATATTAGATTTTAAAATTCTAAAAAATACGCTCAATGTAATATCAACCAGAGAGTTTAAGGATCTGCCTTCTTTTTTAACCACACTTAACTTAAAAGAAACGGAAGTTGTCCAAGCAGAGCAAGTACATGGGGAAAATCGTTGTTGGGTAAAGGGCTTGGATGCCGGAAAGACAATTCCCGGAGTAGATGCTTTAATTACCAAAGAGAAAAACCTGCCGATTATAGTTCGTACTGCGGATTGTGTGCCGATCCTAATTTATGACCCGGTAAAAAGCATCATCGCGGTAGTTCATTCTGGATGGAAAGGAACACTCTTAAGAATTGTCCAGAAAACAATAGAGAATATAGGCTCGGACCCTGCTGATCTAAAAATCGGGATCGGGCCTGCGATTGGGAAGTGTTGTTATGAAGTTGGAGAAGAGGTCATATCTAAACTTAAAAAAGAGTTTGGCGGATGGGAAAAATACTTGAACGGCAAAAAGCTGGATTTGGTCAGCTTAAACAAAGATCAATTATTGGAATTGGGAGTAAAAGAAGAAAATATCGAGATAAAAGAGATGTGTACTGCCTGTAATAATGATATTTTTTATTCCTACCGCAAAGACGGACCAACAACCGGACGGATTTATTCGCTTTTAATGAACATAAATGAACCAGAAAGGTTCTCTTACAATAGGCCTGTCATTATTGACATAAAAAAACAACAAAGCGCATCGTTGGCTCAATGTGCCTTTGGTCTTGACGTTGCTTTCCCATCCTGTAGTGATGGTATAGGTAATACTTTTTCATGTGATGCTGTCGGTACCAATTACGGCGGAAGGGTTTGCATAGCACACGGTGAAGCAACCACCAGCGGCAGCACCTGCGATAATGGGGGCGGAGGGATCCTCCCTTCCTAAACACTCAGGCTCCCTGGTTCAAGCATCAGAATAAATGTGATATCATATCTTCTATGCCAAGCCCAAAGCTAAGAACCAAGCCCCAAACAGAAGTCGTGATTGTCCACAAAGATGAGCCAACAGATGTCATCATCATTGGCGGAGGGCCTGCAGGACTTACTGCAGCCATCTATGCCACACGCGCAGGACTTAAGACCACTATCATCGAAAGAGCGCTCCTGGGCGGAATGATCACAACCACAGGAAAGATAGAAAATTATCCTGGTTTTCCGGAAGGGATCTCCGGACAGGAACTTGGCCAACGCATGGAAGAACAAGCCAAAAAACTGGGAGCAAATATCGTCTATGGTTCTGTTTCCAAAATTTCTAACGGTTCAAAAAACAAAAAAGTAGAAATCGACTCCGCAACTACCGATGGCCATGATAAAGCCTATGAAGCAAAAAGCATTATTATCGCTTCCGGAACTTCTTCAAAAAAAACGGGAATTCCAGGAGAAAAAAAACTGACAGGCAGAGGGGTCTCTTATTGCGCGGTTTGCGACGGGCCATTCTATAAAGACAAACAAGTTATGGTCATCGGCGGAGAAAATGCGGCAATAGAAGAAGCACTTTTTCTAAGCAACATTGCCGCTAAAGTTTTCGTGGTATACAAAAAAAGCACCCTGAATGCGGATTCGGTCCTTGCAACCCGTGCAAACTTGGACCCAAAAATATATTTTATCGGTGATTCCGTGCTTAAAGAAATTCATGGGACACAAAAAGTAACCGAAGCTGTCATTAAAAACCTAAAAACCGGCCAAGCCAGCACTATCCCAATAGACGGCATATTTTTCTATGCCGGCTCCGCTCCAAATGTCTCTTTTTTTGGGGAACTGATAAAACTAGACAAAGATGGATTTATAATTACAGACGAAGACATGAAAACTTCGGTACCCGGTATTTTTGCGGCAGGAGATGTAAGAGCAAAGCACTTGCGACAAGTCTCTACTGCAGTTGCAGACGGTGCCATAGCAGCAGTTTCCGCAAAAAAATATCTGGATAACGAGTAAAATGGAAAAAATCCTAGCCCTTACAATCTTTATTATTGCTTATCTCTGTTTTATCTTTTTTACGGATAAAAAAGCATACTTTGCAGTAGCCGGGGCAATCCTACTTATAATCTTTGGGGTAATTTCACACACAGAAGCTTTTTCTTTGGTTAACTGGAACGTAATGGGGATCTTTGTAGGGGTTTTAATTATTGCGGAATTTTTTATTTTCTCCAAGGCACCGGAATATTTTGCGGAAAAGATAGTAAACGTCTCCCCTACTACTACCTTTGCAATCCTGGCAATTTGCACTCTAAGCGGTTTTATTTCCGCTTTTGTGGAAAACATCGCTACAGTCATGATCATGGCACCAATTGCACTGGCAATTGCACATAAGCTAAAAACCTCTCCTATTCCCATGATCATTGGCCTTACGCTTTTCTCTAATTTACAGGGGACTTCTACTTTAATCGGAGATCCACCGTCTATGATTCTGGCAGGATACACAAAAATGAACTTTCTAGATTTCTTTTTCTTCCTAGGCAGGCCAAGCATATTTTTTGCCGTACAAATTGGAGCGCTCGCAGCTCTAGTTATCTTGTATTTCTACTTTAGAACACTCAAAGAACCGCCTCCGGAAACCACTGTAACCAAAGTGACTTCTTGGCTCCCAACGTTCTTACTGGTTACCTTGATCCTTGCTTTGGCCTTATCTTCTTTTTCAGATCAAAATTTTAGCTATTTAGCCGGGTCTCTTTGTTTGTTATTTGCTCTATTGGGATTTATTTGGTACGGGTTCTGCCCAAACCGGGAAGAAAAACTGCACATTATTGCCAAGAAGTTTGACTGGGACACTACATTTTTTCTGATCGGATCCTTTATTATCATAGGAAGCCTGACTTTAACTGGCTGGATCACCTTATTTGGTGATTATTTGGCAACTATTACAACAGGGAACCTGCTTGGCGCATATATTTTAATTATTGTTATTTCTGTTTTGGTATCCGCAGTTGTTGACAATGTGCCTTATCTTTTAACCATGATCCCTGTAGTACAAGTAATGGCAGATAAAGGAGGGTTTCCGCTCTATGCACTTCTTTTTGGACTTTTGATTGGGACTTGCTTAGGAGGAAACATTACACCAATTGGAGCATCCGCAAACGTGGCTGCCGTAGGATTTCTTAAGAAGCAGCATCACTCGGTATCTTTTGGCGAGTTTATGAAGATGAGTATTCCCTTCACAATTGCCGCGGTTGTGGCTTCATCGATATTTGTTTGGGTTGTTTGGGCAAGATAGTATTTTTATGACAATCATTATGGTATAAAACCAATTTTTCTTGTTCTCTTTCTAGGCCCCGCAATTAATTTTCTGATAACACCAAATATTGCATGAATTTGCCCATCATGCTTACCATATTTTTCATCCAATTCCATAATTTTCTCTGCCAATTCTTTATGTGCAATAAAAATCTGCCTTATACGGACAAATACCCGCATAATAACAATATTAACCTCTATGGCCTTTTCACTATTTAAAACGGAAGATAACATTGCTACCCCTTGTTCCGTAAAAACGTGTGGTAACTGGTAAGAAAACTTCAACGCTTTAAGGTGGTCACAAATTGTGACCACCTCCTCTTGCTCCTCTTCCGTCAATTGAAACATAAAATCAGCTGGAAAGCGGTTTAAGTTTCTCTTTACTGCTTGATTTAAAACCTTAGTACTAACACCGTATAACTGTGCCAAATCCCTGTCTAACATCCCCTTCTGCCCACGAATCAACAATATCCTATCTTCAATTCCTTTGCTGATAATCAAATCGCTCATATCAAACACCTCCTATTTAAACATGAGCAATTTACTTGCCATTAAAAAACAGAAGAGTCACGAGGGGATTTATCCCGAGCGAAGTCGAGGGATGTCGGATTTTTCGTCGAGGTGCCGAAAAAATGGACAGTAAAACCTAGTTTAAAAGACTTAAAGCGTTAAAAAGCCGCTTTACCCAGATACTTTGCACGGCTCCCCAGCTCTTCTTCAATACGCATGAGCTCGTTGTATTTACAAACTCGATCTGTACGAGCAGGAGCACCGGTTTTGATCTGTCCTGCATTGGTTGCAACTACCAGGTGAGCAATTGTGGTATCTTCGGTTTCTCCGCTTCTGTGAGAAACCACGCTGCGGTAATCTGCGCTGAAACCAAGCTCCATGGTTTCCAGTGTCTCTGTTAAAGAACCGATCTGGTTGAGCTTGATCAAGATTGCATTTGCGACTTTAAAGGTGATCCCTTTTTTTACAATATCTTTATTGGTAACAAACAAGTCGTCACCTACCAGCTGGATTTTCCCCCCTAGTTTTCTGGTTAAAATTTGCCAACCTTCCCAGTCTTTTTCCGAAAGCCCATCTTCGATTGAGATGATCGGGTATTTTTTAATCCAGTCTGCATAAAGATCAACCATTTCTTCAGAAGTTAAGCTTCTCTTTTCTGTCTTTAAAACATATTTACCCTCTTTATAAAATTCGGAAGCAGCAGGATCCAGTGCAATGCAAACATCTTTGCCAGGTTTATATCCTGCTTTTGTAATTGCTTCCACAATGAGCTTGAGGTTTCCTTCGTTGGAACCGGTGTGAGGAGCAAATCCTCCCTCGTCTCCTACTGTAGTTGGATATCCATGCTCTTTAACTACTTTCTTTAAATTATGATACACTTCTGCACCCATCCGGAGTGCTTCTCTAAAAGACTTGGCACCCACCGGAACAATCATGTACTCCTGCATCTCTGTTGACCAGTCTGCGTGCGTACCGCCGTTTAACACGTTCATCATAGGGACAGGAAGTGTTACTGATTGATTCCCCCCGATATATACATAAAGAGGAAGTCCCAAAGCATTGGCTGCTGCTTTTACTACTGCAAGCGATACCCCGAGAATAGCATTGGCACCAAGCTTGCTTTTATTGTTTGTACCATCTAACTTCAACATTTTATTGTCGACGGCAATCTGGTCCAAAGCATTCATCCCGATTAAAGCTTTGGCAATAATCTTGTTTACATTTGCTACTGCCTTAAGTACCCCTTTACCCTGATAGCGGTTTTTGTCGCCGTCGCGCAGTTCTAGTGCTTCCAAACTTCCGGTAGATGCACCGGAAGGGACTTCTGCGCGGCCAAATGCACCGCCCTTTAACCAAACGTCCACTTCCACCGTAGGATTCCCTCTGGAATCAAGGATTTCTCTTCCCCAAACTTTTGCGATTTTATAGGCTGCTCCACTCTTTTTGGATGATTTAAAATACTTTTTTGCAATAGACATGCGTACGCCTCCTTAATATATTGGAAAACCATTCGATTTTAGAGGTAAAAGCAGAGGATGTCAAGAAATAGAATCTGCCACCTGCAGTTTCGCTTGCGCCAATCTCCCCCTGGCAACAGGATCTTTAATCAAAAACGGTAAGGCCAAACGGAATAAGTTTCTTGCTTTAAATGGTGCACTCTCTCCGGCAAGCTCATCTTCCGAAGTAAAATACCCTTCTAAAAGGTGCCCTACTCTTGATGCAGGTTCTACTTGTCCATTTAAACCTAATCCCGCCCTTAAAATTGCTATCTGTAAATCTGTTACTCCTCGTGCCGTAAGTACCTCTGGTCTTTCCAAAGCAGAAACAGTGTCTGCTTCTACTGGTTCTTGTTCCCAAGCAGCAAGCCTGGCTGGATGAAGTATTGTTGCTTGATTTGCCACAACTGCCGCACCTGCATACTGAACCAAAACTCTTTGCAGCGCCTCTGCTTCGATACAATCCCGGTCGGAAACCCAAAAAGGTACTGCTCCCGGAATAACTGACCCGGCTAAATCCCTGGTTTTTTCATTCGGGTATTCTTCATAAAAAAGGACGCGGATAAAGTTAGTCCCATGCGGAGAAAGCTCCATTTTCATAACATTTAAATCCCCGGCCTCAAATGCAGGAAGCAATTCTCCGGCAATGCGTACCGCTTCCCTGGCGGAAGGAACAATAAACACCCATTTCCCAAACCGCGGATCAACATCTTCTTCGGACTGCCACCGTAAAGGAAGCCTGCTAACCCAAAGAAAACTTGGATGGTTAAACGCAGCTAAAACATTTCCAGGGATAGTTTTCTCAAAAAAATCTTTTACTACCCCCAAATGGTCAAACCAGCGTTCAGCCAAAATCATTTGAGGTTTTTGCAATCCCCTCATCTTTTTAGCAATGCTTTCTTGTTCTGCCCTGCTTACCCCTCCCGGCCTTTGCAAGCTAGCAGCTATCTGCTGTATTTCTGCCTTTTTTTTACCCCATTTCGAAAAATTTAGATATGCCCTTTTGGCAAAAAACTCAATTAATGCAGGCTGGTCTTCCTGGGGAGTATTTGCCAGAAGTAATAATATAAAAAGTGCTTCTTGAGGATGTTTGCAAATTAAAGATAATTGCTGCTTGGGGTCTTTGATGCTGCGGACCAAGCCAATAAACTTTCCCCATTGCTCCACTGCGGGCCATAAAACTTCTGTATCCGCTGCTTTTACCCACAATTGGCCTTGTAACCATCCTGCAACAAATTCCCTGGGGGGAAGTGCTCTTTCCAGGGGACGGAGCAATGCCCTGACTTGGCTAGTTAAAACATACGGGGAAGCATGGGCAACTCCTCTTGCTCCATTTGCTCCGGTTATTGTTCTGATCAAAAGTGGAAGATCAACAGCGCTCATAATTATTGTTTATTCAGCAGAATATCGTAAAGAGATAATGCGATTCCCATCTCTGCCTGGCGGAAAGCAAAGTGGCGGCCAAACCCATCTACTAGCTCTGTATCCGGGAAACTGCCGTCCGAAGCTTGCCTGTTATTAACAGCATCATCCAAGAGTTTTTGCGCTGCAGCCTGATATTTTTTATCTCCTGATTTGGCAGCCATTAGAACCAAGCCTTGGGCCAGAAGACCGTGGTGGTTTGGTGTATAGCCCGTAAGCCGCACAGTTCCCTCTCCTTTTACCAGCCAAGTAGGGATAGAAATTTCTCCTTTTTTACCTTCTGTCCAATGTTTTTGGATCCAGGCATAGAAGTTATCTAAAACAACTTTTGCCTCTTTATCCCCGGTTAGATAATAGTACTGTGCCAAATGTCCAAAAGTACGATATTGAAATCCCATCCAGTCAGTATTTGGATCAACACCTTTCCAACCAAACTCCCCATTCAAATAAACCGGCATAAATGGTCCGGTCTCCCCATATCTCTTACCAAATTCCTGCTGGGCATCTTTAAGAAATTTAACCACATTTCTTGAGACTTCCGGTTCACCCATAATTACCCAGGCTGCAGGATCCTGATATCCGGTGTAAAGATCCGGTGTAGTCCCTCCCCACAAATTCTGCTCAATAATATTCCCACCCCAATAGTAGGCAAATTGTTCCACTTGCGGATATTTTCCCCCGGACGACAAACCGCGAATAAGTGAACCCCTAAAACAGAGCGTATCTTGGCTATAATTATTTAATCTGAACATACTTGCCCACATGAGCCCGTTCTGGTACCACTGGTCAGCATCCAGTGCTGCTCCAAACCTAAAAGTATGTTTAGACCCTTTTATTGTCCCAAAAATATCGGGCGTAATTTTTTCTCCCTGGGCTTTTAATTCCGGATCCAAATCAGTATCTGCTTGCGGAAGCCTTGGTTTTGGGACCTTATCTTCCTCATAAAACTCATATGTAACATTGGGCCCAAAAGAAGGTAACGCCAGAAATATCTATCAGCCAATGGATGAGGTATGGATTCCAGCGCGGGTCTTTGGACCCCAACATGTAATCCGGCAATTGTCTTGAAGATTTTCCATCGTGCGGCATCATAAAATAACGGATATAATTATATGCTCCTTCCATGCCGCGTTTGTCTCCGGAAAGAGCAGCATAAAGTGTCATAAAATTAAAAAATAAAACTTGGCCTTCGCTTGTACCTGCTCCGCCATTGCCAATGTGAGTAGCATCATCCTCATAAACATGGTAAGCGCCATAAGCTGCAATCATCTCTTTGTCGTACACCTTGAAACTATGGATCGCATTGGGCGGGTCGCCGTCGTGGTCAAAGAAAAATTTGGCTAAGCGCACTGCTGCTTCCCCATATCTCCCCTTTTTAATACTTGCGGTGCTTATATAAGGAATAGAAAAAATCTGCTTGGGGGCTTCGCAAGACAAAAAACCTTGCGGTATTTCCGGAGTATAAAAAACAAAAGCGCTCAAGACTTCCTGGCGGGTCCTGCCTGCCAAAAGAACTTGTTTTGCCCACGCCACTTCATCCGCATCAATGGTATCGTTAAAAGCATGGCTGGGATCCGTTCTTTTGACCCCTTCTTTGCGGTCAACTTCTTTACGCAGCAGCGCTTGATAAAACTGCGGAGCCTTTGAAATTTCCATTCCAGTCAGAATATTGGTTAAAGCTGCATCTGCTTCGGCAGGTGTATCTATTCTTTCATCCGCAAGAGCAGGATCGCTATCTCCTTTGTGGATAGAGGTATCCCGGTCTGCTTTTCTTAGAGCAGTCTGATAAAAGTGCGTTATAGCAATATCAATACTCACGCATTACTCCCATTTTTCCACAAAAAACTACTGTATAACCATCCGGATAATGTAGCTGCCGGGTGCCCCTTTGGGGGTAACAAAATTGATTTTTTTAATCTCTTTTAAAGGATTAAAATCGTCTTTCTTATATGGTTCCAAATCAATCTCAACTTGTCCTGCTTGAAGAGGGACCTGGATGGAATCATTAATTTCTATACGGGTCCCATCTACTCCTCTTCCTTCTGTTTTTTCAACAATAATAATGAGCTTGGAATATTTGCTGACATCGATTGCCGGGCCGTTCCACGACGGGTTGTCTGCATAATCATGCACTACTCCGCCATCTTCTTTGCCCTGGTACACAACCTTCATTTTGTTCCCCACAATTGTAGGAAGAGCTCCTCCCCAACCATAAGCCTTACCGGAAACCCAAACAAAATCCTTATTACCAACTATGTCCGTTCCTGCTACCGGAGCAGCTGCTGGTTTTTCCCCAATCCCAAGGGTCTTTTTCAAAAAAGCTTCTGCTTTGGCCACATCCCCTTTAAATTTAGGATCAAGCGCTTCTGCTGCTTTTAAAATCTCGCAATCCCCCTTAATCACATCATCCATGGTCTCTTCTCCCCCGCACTTCCCATCTGCTTTCTGCCTTAAAAGCGTTTGCTGGGCCCTATCCGTCACTTGCTTGCCAATATTAATCTCAAAATCACTCATTTTTTATTCCTCCTTAAATAAATATTTTGACATACCTTTCCTATAGTATTTATCGTTAAAATGGCGGGAAAATCTCACTTTTTAGGAGTTTTTTTGGAGGAAAAATTCGAGGGAATATTTTACGCCTTTTCTAAGAAAGACTTTCATATCAATAGAACCTGCTCCCTTACCAGCAAGAGAAGAAAGATCAAAAACCATTACGTCCCCTTCCATGGGAGTATCATCCCCTCCCAACCCCAAGGTAGACATTTTTCTGCAACAATGGCTAATAAGACCGTCGCTTTCGCTCCATAATCCTTCGGGTTTAAGAGAATGTTGCCCATTAAAAGAGATCCCAAAGAATTTTCCACCCCATATATCCGCACTCCCCTCCATAGATTTCACTTTAACCACTAATTTGCTGTATCCTGCAGGATTAAAAGATGCAACCCTAAAATGGTCAGCATCCGGAACCTTTTTTCCGCCTTCCACAGTCAATACATTTCCTGAAGTAGCATAGATTCCCTCTTTACCTGACCAATCGCTTGTTACCTGAGGGACTAAAACAAGGGGTTCTCTTTGGGCAGTAGGATCTGGATCGTCCACTTTGCCGCAAGCACTAACTAATGCACCTAATCCTACGCTCACTGCAACTGCTCCAAAAAATGCTCTTCTTGGAGGAACAGCAGGAGATCCTTGAGCAGGTTCCCTTTTAACCAAATGGTCATAAACTCTAGGTACTGCCGCTGCCGCACCTAACCAAGCTAAAAGTCCCATAGTTTCCCTCCCTACTATATATTCTTCGTTAATAAGAGAATGAAATTTCACGCGCGGCAAAATATTTTTTAAGCCTAATTTTTATCCTTCTGAAAGAAAAGCAAGTAAAGGATCTTATCTTCGATAATTTAGCACTTGACAAGTATAAAATTATCAGATATTATTCTACATTAGAAATTAGGTAAAAACATGCTTTACCCAAGAAAAAATCTTAAAAAAATTTACAAAGTCCTGGGACGAGAAGAATCCATCATCTTAACTGGGGCTCGGCAAATTGGCAAAACCTCCCTCTTAATGATGATCAAGGAGCATCTGGAAAACCAGGGGCAAACCTGCCACTATTTTAATTTGGAAAATCCTACCCATCTAAAGGCCCTAAACGAACACCCTTTTAACCTTTTTGAGTTGATCCCAGCTGCCTCAAAAAGGCAAAACATATTCATCGATGAAGTGCAATACCTGGACGACCCAACAAACTTCCTAAAATTACTTTATGACGAAAAAAGGACAAAGATTAAAATTATTGCTTCTGGATCTTCCGCGTTTTATATCAATGAAAAATTCAAAGACAGTCTGGCAGGACGGAAATTCATCTTTGAGATTTTTCCTTTGGATTTTGAAGAGTTTTTAACTTTTAAAAAAGAGGAGGAGCTGTTAAAACAAAAAAAAGGCAGAATTTCTGCTTATTATAAAAATAGACTGTTAAAACTGTGGCAACAATATTTGATTTATGGTGGATACCCTAAAGTGGCTTTGGAGCAAGATGAGGAAATAAAAAAAATCCTTTTAGAAGAAATCGGCTCCTCTTATATCAAAAAAGACAGTACAGAAGCAGGAATAAAAAATACGGACAAATATTTTGCCCTACTAAAGATCCTGGCAGAACAAACCGGCCAACTGGTAAACTCACAAGAATTGAGCAACTCCCTTAACCTTGCACATAAAACCATTGAAGACTATTTAAATGTCATGGCGCGATCATACCAAATTGCCTTTATCAAGCCTTTCTATCAAAATCTAAGGAAAGAGCTAACCAAAATGCCAAAGGGATACTTTTATGATACGGGCCTCCGAAATTTTTTCTTAAGTGATTTTGCCCCTCCTCAAAAACGGCCGGACAAAGGGCCTTTTTTGGAAAATATTGTTTTTGGGGAATTATTAAAAGAAAGGGGGAATACCGACAAGATTAAGTTTTGGCGCACCCAAGACAAACACGAAATTGATTTTGTGGCAGATAAGCAGGCTTTTGAAGTAAAATCGGATCCCAAAAAAATAAGGGCCAATAAATATGCCTGCTTTACCCAAAAATACCCTCAAATTAAACTGGCTTTCCTCTCCTGGGAAAACATTCTCAAACAATTTTATGGCTGGAAAATTTAAATACCCTTACATTGAATTCTTATCCTTCTGAAAGAAAAGCAAGTAGAGGATCTTATATCCGGGGCTTGGATCTATGCTCTTTGTTTTTCAACATATTGTTCAAAGACCTGAAGATAATTACTCAAAAATTGCTCGAGAAGAGAATATTCTTCTATAAATTGTTTTAAGTCCAGGACAAGGTGCTGCTTTTTTAATCCTTTTAATTTTTCCCCGATCTCTTCCAGTAAAGCCAGCCATTTCAATTTAGAGTATTTTGTCCCTTCCAATAACTTGTCAAGCCTTTTAAGATTGGGCACTACACCTTGCCCCATGTACCAAATGAGGTCAAAAGCGTCCCTCCCTTTAAAATCAACTTCATTTTCTTTTCCCTTATAAAAAGACCGGGTCAAAAAAGCGTGGATCTTACCGCTCATCAAATCGCTCAACGAATATCTTTTTATATAAAAGTAGAGCCCGTCTTTGGAAATCGCTGATACTTCCGTTTTTTGGGGCGCTTGGGGACAAGGGGTAGGCTCTACTTTCACAAAAAGGACCTTTGAGTTTTCGTAAGAAAGGCCCAATTGATCGAGCATGGAAAATTTGATATAAATCTTGTTGTTTTTACCTTTGAGGGTATAGGTCACATTTGGTATTTTTTGGTTAACTGTAAGATAATGGACAGTTTCATCCGCAAGCTTTTTAATGTTTAATTTGCCCTCATAATCGAAATCCAAATCTTCGGAGAGGCGGGGCAGATTGAAACAAAACCTCAAACAAGTTCCGCCGGTAAAAATCAGTTTTTGGTTAAAATCCTTGCTATTATAGACAAAGCTCAAAACCCTTAATTGCAGATATTCTTTAAGGATATTAACGATGTAATCGTCCCTTAAGCCTTTGTTCCTGTATAGTTCAACCAATATTTTAATTTGTTCCAAGGACATGTTATCCCCTCAACAGCTTAAAGATCCTAAAAAGTTTTTGATCATCAGCAATGGCAAGGTACTTTTCTGTTTCAGCCCAAGAGGCCTTATCAAAATCGTCTAAATTGAGCCTTAATTCTTCCAGGCTCTTTTTGTTAACAGAAATGATCTTGGATTTGCGCAAATAGAGATAATCGAACAGGGCTTTTGCCTTTGTCGCAATAAAGTAGGGATCGGCAAAAAAGCTTCTTTGCTCAAAGCCGGTAAATAATGATTCCTTAATCTTCGAATAAGAAAAAACAGCAATTTTTGACCGGAAAGCTCTTGTAGTTTTTAAGGAAACCGAAGAGATACCAAAAACCGCTTCGGAAAGAATTCCGTGTTTTGCCAGTACGGTTTCCAAACTGACATAAGAGGGCTGGTAAACTTGGGAAGCCAGATAATAAAGATATTCATCCTTGTTTTGGGCCTTTTCCCAAAAGCTCAAAAAAACATATAAACCACGCTTCACAGGGATCAAGTCTCCCCGCTTTATCCAGTTCTTGATATTCTGGTCATAGGAAGAATCTTTTATTTCAGGGAATAAAATCCTAAAATTTTCTTTAGAAACTATTGGAGCCTGCTGATTAATCTGCAAAAGCTTGCGTTTCATTTATGGTAAGATTAATTGTACTTAACTAAAATACATAAATCAAGGCTTTTTAAGCCTAATTTTTATCCTTCTGAAAGAAAAGCAAGTAGAGGATCTCAAGCAGCCCAAAGAGGTTAACTACCAAGACAGCGATAAACCAAGCAATCTGGTTATTCCTTGCAGCACGCCACATGGCAAACCCTTTCCACGCCAGCGCCCAAGCAAGTAAAAACCACCAAATCGGACTACTAAAAAAAGACTGATCCATGTTTCATGCTCCTTTCGGGGGTTTGCGCATTTTTACCATCGCATGTATCGATTTAAAAGCTGCTTTTAAGTTGCCCCAGATCCCGCCTTGAAAAAAAGCGTTTACGATCTCCCTGTATTCATGGCGATCCATGATCTCTTTTGAGATTTCAGAAAGCAATTCTTCAGAGATCTTACCATTTTCCGAGAAAAGCTTTCCTGCTTTCTTAACTAACTCGATTTTTTCATCAAAAAAATGAGGTGCGTCCATCATCCCTGCCGCAGAAATAGTAATTGCGCCAACATTTTCGGCATGCATGTTTTTGCAGATGGCCTGGAAATGCATTTTGATAGAGTCAAAAGTATCCGCCTCCGGAAAACCACAAGTAGAAATCAGGAGCATTTTCCTTTGTTTCTCTATTCTGGCAGGATGCCTGGAGTGCCCTTCGGAATCTACTGCCATAAGCGGCTCACCAAGAGGGATCAACCGATCTAAGGCATTTTTTATGGTGCCTGTAAAACCATCCACATAAACCGGACTGGCTAATATAATGAGGTCCGCTTCTTCCCAGTGCGGATAAATGTGATACATGTCGTCATGGATGGCACATTCTCCGGGAGTTTTGGTCCAGCAGCTTAAGCAGCCTGTGCAAGGATGGATTTTCATTTGGGAAAGTTTAAAAGTTACACCCTGTGCAGCTTCCCCCATCCCCGTGACAAAAAGCTCCGCCAATTTATCTGTAGAAGACTTCAGTCGCGGGGAACCAGATAATATTAAGACTTTCATAAAAACCTTCCAACTCACCCTCAACCCTTTTATTCCCTTCTCCCTCTCTTAGAAACAAGCTCCGTAAAAACTCCGTAACAATCGGCGTATAAACAACAAACATCGGTGCAAAAACCAGGGAGACCACTGCCATCAGCTTGATTAAAATATTCATGGCAGGACCTGATGTATCTTTCATTGGATCGCCAAGCGTATCTCCTACTACTGCTGCTGCGTGTGTAGGTGTCCCTTTCCCTCCAAGGTTTCCCTCTTCAATCCATTTCTTGGCATTATCAAATGCTCCACCTGCATTGGACATAAAAATTCCAAAAAGAACCCCTGAAACAGTGGCTCCGGCAAGAAACCCTCCAAGCGCCTGCATCCCTAAAAGGAGTCCTACTGCAATTGGAACAATAAGTGCGGAAATGCCGGGAAGAATCATTTCCCTGAGAGCCCCCTTGGTTGCAATATCAACGCATTTGGCAGTATCCGGTTTTGCAGTCCCCTCCATTAAACCCTTTATCTCCCTGAATTGTCTGCGGATCTCATTTACCATCTTGTAAGCAGCACGGCCCACTGCTTCCATTGTAAGCGCTGCAATTAAAAGAGGCATGGCAGCTCCAATAAAAAGCCCTACCACAGTTAAAGGAGAAGCAAGGTCAATTACCTTTAAACCAACTGCTTGTTGGAAAGCAGCAAAGAGCGCTAAAGCAGTCAAAGCAGCTGAACCGATTGCAAATCCTTTGCCAATCGCAGCAGTAGTGTTTCCCAAAGAATCGAGTTTATCCGTAACTTTGCGGACAGAGTCCCCCAACCCCGCCATTTCCGCGCATCCTCCCGCATTGTCTGCAATCGGTCCGTAAGAATCTGTAGACATAACAATCCCAATAGTAGCCAGCATCCCCACACCGCTCAATGCAATCCCATATAAGCCGCTAAACTTATAAGCTAAAAGTACTGCGGCACCCAATGTTAATATCGGCAGAATCGTACTCTTAAAACCGGAAGCCAAGCCGGAAATAATAGCGGGCGCTGCACCTGACTGCGCATTTTGCGCGATTTCCCGGACCGGACGTCCTGAGGTAAAATATTCGCTTTCAACCCCGATTAATACTCCGCAAAAGAGTCCGGTAATCACTGCCCAAAATTCATTTACCCTGCCCAACATATTCAAAGAAACAAAATAAGCGCCAATAATAAAAATTAGTCCCGCAACATAGGTTGAGGAACGTAATGCGGTTTGCGGGTTGATCCGCTTAAAAATATTCATGGAAAAAATTCCGGCCAAAGAAGCAAGAAGTCCCAACGTAATTAAAATAATAGGATAAAGCATAAGCTGAAAAGCGGAAGCAAACACTGCTCCGGTTGATCCAATTGCAATTGCAGCTACCACACTGCCAACATAAGACTCAAAAAGGTCCGCTCCCATCCCTGCAGTGTCTCCAACGTTGTCCCCTACATTATCTGCAATAACCCCGGGATTGCGCGGATCGTCTTCCGGAATTCCTGCTTCCAATTTTCCAACCAAATCCGCACCTACATCCGCACTTTTGGTATAGATCCCTCCGCCCACACGTGCAAAAAGCGCAACCGAAGATGCTCCCATGGCAAAACCGTTGATGATAACCGAATTCTGGGTAAAGATAAAAAACAAGCCTAACCCGATTACACCTAAAGCTGCTACAGAAATTCCCATTACAGAACCACCCAGAAAAGCAATTAGCAGTGCCTTGGACGCACCCCCTTCTACCGCACCCTGGCAAGCGCGGTTACCTGAACGCGTAGATGCCTGCAACCCAAAAAATCCTGCAGCCAAAGAACAAACCGCACCGCAAACAAATGCAAAAGCAGTATAAATGGAGATAAAAGCGGAGAGGACCAAAAACATTGCCACCATAAAAATAAAAATGATCGAATATTCGCGCTTTAGAAAAACCATCGCCCCTTTTCTGACCTCTTCCCCAATCTCCTGCATTTTTTCGTTACCCTGGGGATAGGTTAAAACTTTAAGGTAAATAAGGAGCGCAATCACCATGCCCAAAAGCCCTAAAGCCGGGATCCAGATCAGATCAAACATGAATAAATTCCCCCTTTTCGTTGGAAGCCTGAGACTGAACGTCTCGGCTTCCAAATGTATCGCACAGGAAACCGCGACGTTTAGTCGCAGGTTTCCTGCTCTAATTGCTTCTTGAGTTTTTCAGGAATTGCCACGGGCTTTAAATTCTCTGCACCAACTGTAACCAGTAAAACCTTACCTTCTACCAAAAGCACCTGGTCTACTTCGCGGATTGCTTTCTGATGGAACAGGATTGAGGCCTTGTTAATCTCCTTTATTTCGGTTTCTATTATGACTACATCTTCGAGCCTTGCCGGAGCCTTAAAATCTAGCTCCGCATGTTTAACAATAAACCCAAGTTTATCTTTTTCTTCCAGGTTTTTAATGTAGATCCCAAGCTGGTGGAGATATTCCATGCGGCCAAGTTCAAACCAGCTAAGGTAGTTTGCATAATAAACCACTTTCCCTGCATCAGTATCGCGGTATGCTACTTTTACTTTTGTGCTATTTTTCATGCCAAATACATTATATAATATTTAGAGCACCAGTGCACCCTGTCACCAGTACACCCAAAAAAGGAGAAACAATGAGTAATGCCAAAGAAGTAACAGATGCAACTTTTAAAATCGAGGTGCTTGATTCTCAAATTCCGGTATTGGTAGATTTTTGGGCGCCGTGGTGCGGGCCTTGCAGAATGATGGCTCCAATACTGGATGCAGTCGCGGCAAAATTTACCGGAAAACTCAAGGTAACAAAACTAAATACAGACCAAAACATGGTTTCTGCCGCAGAGTATCAGATTACAGGGATCCCTTGTTTGATCATTTTTAAAAACGGACAAGAAACACAAAGGCTGGTAGGAGTTCAGCCGCAGCCGGTTTTGGAAGCAAAGCTCAAGCAAATATTAGGGGTCTAACTGAAATCCCCCTGCTCTCCTGCCGATAACAAAGCGG
>JAPLLA010000018.1 GCA_026387795.1 Candidatus Saganbacteria bacterium
CCGCATCCGCATTCCATGGCCTTTAATGCGGAACCTTTAATAATCGGGGTTTGGTCGCCAGGGAAATCGTACTTTTTAAGCAGATCCCTGGTTTCTACCTCTACCAGTTCAATCAGTTCTTTGTCGTCTACCATATCTACTTTGTTTAAGAACACAATCATGGAAGGTACGTTAACTTGGTGAGCAAGCAGGATATGTTCTCTGGTTTGAGGCATGGGACCGTCTGCAGCGGAAACAACCAGGATTGCTCCATCCATTTGAGCTGCGCCTACGATCATGTTTTTAACAAAGTCGGCATGGCCCGGGCAGTCGATGTGTGCATAGTGTCTTTTGTCTGTTTCGTATTCCACGTGTGCAATAGCAATGGTAATACCACGCGCTTTTTCTTCTGGTGCGGAGTCGATCTGGTCAAAGGCTTTGGCTTGGGCCATTCCTTTGGTTGACAGATATTTGGTAATGGCAGACGTTAAAGTTGTCTTACCATGATCCACGTGCCCAATGGTCCCTACGTTCAAATGCGGCTTCCCTCTAACAAACTTTTCTCTGGTCATTTTTATTACCTCCCCAAATAGATTGTGCGAGAAATTATACTATACATTGCAAAAGGTTTGCAAGCATCAAAAAAGCCCGCTACTTTATGAGAGCAAAGCCCGCGGCCGGAATTGAACCGGCGACCTTTTCCTTACCATGGAAATGCTCTACCTGCTGAGCTACACGGGCGTAACGCTAGGGGAGAATTATATAATATTTATTTGAAAAACTCACGTGTTTTAATGGAGAGGAAACTTTTGATTGTAATGAGTGGGGCATAGAGGTGTAATTTTTAAAGAACAGGCTTAGATTGTCCCAGTAAGGCAGGTAGCTCCTTAAGAGCGGTTTCAAGTGGAACAACATCAATTTGCCCTTCCCGCATTCTTCTCTCCCCGCCATAAATAAAAAATGCTTTTGCCATAGGATAATCTTTTAAAAATGCTTTTAACCCAGAGAGAACATTGCCAGAAACTTTACCGGTCCTTTTTACTTCAAAAGCAAAAATCCCTTTAGCCCCATATAGCACAAAGTCAACCTCAAGGTTGTTGGCAGTTCTCCAATAATATATTTGGTAGCCTAAGCCGAGGCAATCATTTATAGCTTTTAGCTCTTGGAAAAGAAGGGATTCAAATGCGATGCCCTCTGCTTCTTCCGGAACGTCAAGCGGTCCCATGGGCCGCAAAGTCCGGTAAAGGCCAACATCAAAAAAATAAAACTTAGGGTGGACCACAATCCGTCTTTTGGCTTTTTTGGCAAAAACAGGCAGCCGGTAGCCGATCAGCAAATCTTCCAAAATAGCAAAATAATCCTCGACGACCTTTCTTCCTACGGCACAATCCCGTGCTACAGAAGAGAGGCTTAAGGTTGAACCTTGAGAAAAGCTTGCTGCTTCTAGGAACCTGGAAAAAGCGCTTAAATTTCTAGTTAAGCCTTCTTGTTGGATTTCTTCCCGCAGATATGCGCCAACATAGCTTTCAAGAAAAGCCTTTGGGTCGGATTCAAGATATGCGGCAGGCAAGTGGCCGTAGCGTAAAGAATGCTTTAAGTCAAAATCTTTTCCCAATTCAATGGTAGTTAACTGGTGCATGGAGTAAGCCAGGGCCCTGCCGCCAAGCAGGTTATATCCTTTTCTGCGTATTTTTCTGGCGCTGGAGCCCGTAAGCACAAAGCGGTATCGGCGTTTTTCAATTAACCGGTGCACTTCATTTAAAAGCTCCGGGACCCTTTGTATTTCATCCAACACAATCCAATCGTCGAATTTAAGGGGGATAAGGCTTTCGAGCCTCTGGGGGCTTGCCAGCAAGTCATTAAAAAGCTCGGATTCCAGCAAGTCTAAATAAAGAGCTTTTGGGAAAACGGTTTTTACCCAGGTTGTTTTGCCTGTCCCGCGGGGGCCAAACAAGAAGAAGCTTTTGTCTTTAGGTGGGCGAAGCAATCTGGAATACATGGTTCCATTTTACATTGTTTTTTGGAGTTGTCAACTCCATTTTGCAAAGAGCTAAAAGAACTCGCATTTTTTAAAAAGAGGAACAAACGGATAATTTGCCAAGGCTTCGGTCCCGCCTTCTTCGCGGTCTACCAAGGCCATAACCTTTACAACCTTACATCCAATTTCTTCTACTGCTTTAATTGCCTTTAAAGTTGATTCTGCGGTTGTAATAACATCATCTACAATAATTACTTTCCATCCTAGCTCAATAATCCCTTCAATGCTTTTCTTTAGTCCGTGTCCTTTTGCTTCTTTGCGGACCATAAAAGAAAAGAGCGGCCTGGGTAAATCTTTTGATAAAACAGAAACTACAGCTGCAATTGGATCTGCGCCCATTGTCAAACCGCCAATAGCATCTGCTTCTAAGTTTTTAATTTCTTCCAACATAAGGCTTCCCATAAGATAAGAGCCGTAAGGGTGGCAAGTAGCTTGCTTGGCGTCAAAATAAAAATTAGACTTCTTCCCTGAAGAGAGAGTAAACTCGCCGATTTTTACGGCTTTTTCTTTTAAAAGGGTGAACAGCTCATCGCGCTTTGACATAACGCATGGAAGTATATCATGTTACTAGGATTATTGTGAAGCAGCTTCCGGGGTACCGATCGGGACCTTTGCCCAGCCAACGTAGGTAAAATTTACAAGCCCAAGGTTAAAAGAAACTTTAAACTTGTACCAATTACGGTCTTCGGTATAGCCTAAAAGTTTGACCTCTATAGGAAATTCAAATACAACATTGCTTGCTTCAGAGGGCTCTGCGTGCAGTCTTTTTACCTGAAGGTCTGTTTCTTGCACGGCAAAAGCACTGCTGCAAAACAGGCAAAGGGCAAATATGATTATGCATATATAGGCAAAACGACGCATAGGGTCCTCCTATATACTTAATCGTCCCCAGAAAACCTAAACTTGCAATAAACCCCTAATTAATAAAAGGGACTAGTTTTTCTCTTAGCTGGTCAAGAATCTGCGGAGCCAGCTTTTGGATTACCTTGTCAACTGTTTTTTGTATTTTGGGCACAGGAACAGGATTTTTTAAAGATCCCGTAAGTTCTACTTCCAGCTCTGCCTCGCCTTGGCTGTTTTTTAGGATGCTGTATTCTTTTGGCAATTTTGCTGCGAGATCTTTGGAAAAAACGAATTTCAGATTGTTCCCTTTTTGCCAAACAAAAGCAATTAGGTCCGCGCTCCCATTAAAGGAGACCTTTATATCCGTGTCTGTTACTGAAAAGTTGGACAAAGAAAGGACCCCGGAAGAAAGGGCAGCATCGCATAGAAAATCTTTTACCGCAATGTCTTGGGCAATGGCAGGCGTCTTAAGTGCCTTTGCCACTTCTTCCAAAGAGCGCAAGTGGACAAACTTGCCGTTTTTTAAAGAAACCTTTGCTTGCAGGTTCCCGTTTCTCACAAATTGGTCAAAAGTAAAACCTTTGCCTGTTCCAGAAACAGAAAAAGAAGCTGTTCCCTGAAATTTTTCTTTCCATTCTTTTTTGTTTTCCAGGTTTAGCAGAAAGGACTCAATAAAATCCGCGGAAAAAGGAGCAACATCAAAACCATCAAACGCAAACTCCTCAACTTTGTAGCCCATTGGTGAAGAGCTTGGGACAAGAGCGCCTTTTAAAGCAAGGGTTCCTCCATAGAGAGAAAAAGGCTTTACATTTGCCAGGATCCCCTGGCTGTTAACGGAAACATCTGCATCCACTTTTTTGATTTTTATCTTTTTGTAGTATAAGTTTAACAGGGAAAGGGTCCCTTTGGCTGAAATATTTTGTGGGATAGAAAAACCTGCTCCTTTTTCTGCTTTGCCTGGTGCGGCTGCCGCTGCTCCTACTCCAAAAATCCCGAGTAGATTGTCTACAGAAAGCTTTTCCGTGCCAAGGGCAAAATTGACAAGATATTTCCCGTCTTTTATTTGTGCAGAAAGTGTGCCCGCAAGTTTCTCTGGACCAATTTCTATAGACAGGTTGGAAGCATCCGCTTTTTGCTCTTTTAGGTTGATCCCAATCTTGGAATTAATGGCAACCGGAATGATTTTTTCTTCTTGTATGACAAGGCAAGATGCCCCCACATTCATTGGCTTTAGAAAAGAGAGGAGGATCCCGTCGATTTTTCCTTGGATGTTTTTTACAATAGTCTTTTTAGGCTTGCCTGATGAGTAGTCGGTATAGTTAAATATCCCGTCCTTTACAGAGAGGGAAGAAATCAAAAGGTTTAAAGGAGCGGATTCTTCCTTTTTTTTCTCTGCGGCTTTGCTTAAAACCAAATTCAGGCTTCCCTTGGCATTTTTTTCTAAAGAAAACTCTGCGCCCACTACTTCTATCCCATGGATTGTGAGCTTTCTAAGCAGAAGTGCCCACAAGTTATATTTTAAGTTTATGCTTTTAACGGTTAAAAGCGGTTTTTCGGAAAATCCGGGTTGGCTGGCAACCTCAACCCCTTCAAGTTTAATGCCGGAAAAGATGTCTGTGCTGATTTTTTCGATTTTTGCCGGGGCATGGAAAGTTTCTTCCAGTTTAGCGGTTACAAAGTTTTTGACCAGGTCCAAAGGGGCAAAATAAGTGCCAATTATAAAAATAGCAGCAAAAACAAAAACGCAAAAAAGAGCAGTGAACAAAAGGATTTTTTTCATAAACACATTATACCAAAATTTTGTGCAGAAAGTGAAATTCCGTGAGGAGGAGAACGATGTATAGTTGTCGGTTTATTGTTAGTTGAATTATAGGAGGGGGAAAATGGGAGTTTTTGCGCAAACAATGCATCAGGCTGGATATGTGGGGGAAATGAGCGGAAGGTGGCATGCTTTTTTAAGGAACCACGATAGACAAGAAGTCTCTTTACGTGAAATGCTTGGTTTAAGACAACGTAAAACCACAGTTATTGCAGTTGGTGGTAATTCTGTGGATGGGGCGGAAATGGAAACCGCAGATAATATCGTAAAATTTCGTGCACCAGTGGTTACCCACGGTAACGGCCCGCAAGTGGGTAAAGTTTCATTGGCAAATCCGGAGTGGTCCCTGGCTCGATGTGTTGAGCAAACACAATATGAAATAGGGGCAACCTTGACCAGAGAACTACAAGCAGCTGCAAGCAGGGCAGGGAGAACGATCGAAGTCTTAGTTGTTCCTACGCGCGTTATTGTTGATCCTAAAGATCCAGCTTTTAGTAACCCTACCAAAGGCATTGGGCTTTTTTATTCCGAAGATGAGATGCGAGCCATGGGACCATTAGAGGAAAAAGGAGATGGCTGGCATTATCTTTCGAGTAAGGATTGGCACATTAAAAAAGTTGGTAATCCTAAGGACGAAAGCAAGCCTTGGCGCAGGGTAGTAGGTTCTCCTAAGCCGCTTGCGATTCACCCAGAGGACTTGCAAGCAATTAAAGATGGAATTGCTGCAGGAAAAACAGTGATTGCTTGTGGAGGCGGTGGTGTATCCGGTTATTTTAAAGAGGGGAAATTTGTTGAAATTGATTCAGTTATAGACAAAGACTTTGCTTCTGCATTACTTGCCATGGAGCTAAGAGCAAGAGAAATGATTATTTCTACAGGGGTTAAAAGAGTTGCCCATAATTTTGGAAAACCCAATCAAGTAGATATTGCCTACTATGTGGCAGGAGATGCGGTTGAAGGGATATTGGACGGGCAGTATAAAGTCGGGCAAATGAAGGAAAAGGTTGAAGCAGGGGTTAATGCCGTAAGAGATGGAGTCAACGTGGTTGTTATTACTGAACCGGGAGCCAACTGGCTTAGCATGGTGCAGGATCCAATTTCAGCCGAAGGAACCCTCATTACCAGAGGACCTGATCCCAAAGGAAGACTGCGGGGGATAGGAAAACAGCTAGGGAATCTGGCTGAAGCAATTACAGGGAGCAGGCTAATTTTTCCGGACCGCTTACAACGCTGGCAAGTAACAGGCCAGAAATAAAACATAGCAGCACCAAAAAACAGAGCGCAAGAATGCCCCGCTCAAACTGAAATTTTCCCCTAAAAATGTCGATAAATACATAGGAAGGCTTGCCTGTATAGGAGGGCCTTTCCAGAGGTTTATTTTATGAGCATAAGATTTGCAGATCAACCATGGACTTACCGCAAGATTAAAGCGCCATTGGCAAAAGCCAACAGCGCTTTGCGGGTTGCTACGCGTGGGTGGATTAGCCTGAAAACATTGGTTTTTGTAGCAGCTTGCATAGTAGCTGGGTTGTCATATTATTTAATGTGTGGGCAACAACAGAAACCGGTAAAAGAAGAAGTTTCGGCAAGCGAGGTTTTTACTCCCGGAACAAAAATAAAAGAAAGCGCCATGGATTGCAAGGAAGTAAAAGATTTTCTGGCTAAAGCAGAAGATGATTTTGGCAGCAGAGATTGTACAGCAGCTATCACGCATTATTTGCAAGTAGCGGGTCCTGTCCCAAGTAAAAAAGGAGAGGGGGTTTTGCACGGTTGGTGGACAGCAACAAGTGGGTTAAACAGAGAAGAGCTTCCCATGGGAGCACAAAGAATTTTTGGAAAAGAAGAAGAATATGTGGGGGGGGGATATCCCACATTGGTAGTAGACAATCTTTTCCTCTCTTTTCCTGCTGATGGAGTGATTGCTTTTGCACTTCACAATAAAGGGGACTTAGCGCAGTTTAAGGTAGAGGTGAATGGACAAGAACAGCCAACTTCCGTAGAAGGCGATCTTTCGGTTTGGCATACAATGGGAAAAGGTGAAAAAAAAGTGGTAGTGCATGTTGATGCACAAAAACTAGAAGCAGCAGACAGCCAGTTGCTTAAGTTTGAAATTGTCTTTAAGCCCGAAACATTAAATGTAGAAGTTTCGCCTGTAAGAGTTGAAGGAGGAAAAGATTAGTGGCAAGCGTTGATGCAGCAAAAAGAATAACAGTTCAACCGCCAAAAGCAAGACCGATAACAAGCGGTTTTAGCGTTGGCAGGGGAATGTTGTCTGTTTTTCTCTTTGTTTTATTATTGGTTATTGGGGGAGGGTGCAAAAAAGAAAAGCCGGAGCAATCCCCGCGGCCAGCAGAAGAAAAGACGTTACGCATTACCCCTAAATTGCAGCAGTTGTCAGAGCAAATCATGCTTGGTTGTGGTTACAAAACTACTACATTAGGCGGCGTAGACCGAGGAGTTTCAATGCATCCCAATAAGAAAGCAGGAGGAACAAGCCCTTTGCCAATTCCTCCGGCAGGCAGCGATTTAAACAGTGACGGGTTTGCTGCTCCCGAAGAGATTCTTTTATATTTTGCGTTGTCCCCGGAAGAATTCCCGCTTACTTCTCTGCCGGATGTAACAGAAAGAAAACATCGCACCGCAAAAGAAATCCCTTTAACAGGACCGGCAAAAAAAGCAGTAGAACAAGCACAAAACATGGTTGGCGAAAGACTCAAAGCAGGAGAAGTCCCTCTTTCCGCACTTCCTCATCCAAACCAGTCTATTTTAGGCAAACAAGACAAAGATGGAGACGAATGGGTGGCGATGTCTGGGAAACCAAAAATAGAGATAGCAAATCCAGAAGCACTGGCTTTATATGTAAAAGCGCAGATTTTTGAAAAGACTGGAGGGAAAAAGTCTCCCGAAGCTGTTACAGCAGCAGCGCTGAAAACAGAACCTGCGACTGCTAAAGCAGGCCCTGCTGTTGCCTCAGACGTACAAGCTCCGTCTATTAAGCTTTCCTTTCCCAATGTACATCTAGGCAATAAGGCATTGTGGGGACAACGCTTATCTACTTTCTGGGAAACCTGTTATGCGGGTGAAGGCGGATATTTGGTTTCATTTTTGGACTCAAAAGAGAGAAAAGGTTTAGTGGTAAAAGATCCTAGCCAAGATGGCTTGATAGTTTCTGAAGCTACGGGTTACGGCATGATTATTTCTTCCGGAACAGATATGGTGTCGCGTAGCAACCTGCATCAAAAATATTTTGATCAACTTTTTGTTGGATATCAGGCAATGGAAGTGCTAGGCGGTGGGCTCCCTGCTTGGAAAGTAGTAGTGGAGGGGAACCGTCTGAGGTTGGCAAAAGATGCAGGATCCGGGAATACCGCCTCAGACGCACTAGAAGACGTTTTCTTTGCCTTAACAATAGCAGACCAGTTGGTTCAAAAAGGAATTTGGAAAAAAGGGGAAATTGATTATGCGGCAGAAAGAGCAAGGATAAGACAGCAACTTATAGATAAGCTGATTATAACTGCCAATGGCCGCTTGATTTTAGCTCCCTTGGCACAATATTGCGACGAAGGGGGGAGCGTAAACGTATGTAAAGCATTTCTTTTTAATCCTTCTTACGTTAAGGTCCTTTATTACTTATTGGATGGAGATCCAAAATTGAAACAACTGGCCCAAGACTCTTTGGCTTTGCTTATGGCACATGCCGGGTACGGATTGATCCCGGATTGGTCCAGGGTAGAGGTTTTGGACTCAAAGGAATTTTCTATTGGTCCTTCGGCTCAATCCAACAAACCTTCTTCACAAGGCTTTGATGCAATCCGTTGGCCAATCTCTATTTTAGGCGGTGGAGCAGAAGCGGGGAAAATGGCGAGAGAAGAATTAAGAGGAAGATCCCCACAAAAATTACTGGACAATTTTGAAGGGACCGGACAACCACCGGAAATAACCCTTTCTATGGGACTGCTTTTGGCATTTTCTTCCGGGGACCAAGCCTTGGTTACCGCATATGAGCAAGCCTTAGCCGCAACATATAAAGAACAAGGATATTTTAGTGATATTAAAGGGAGATATTATAATAATTCTTTAGCTGCTCTGGCAGTGATTCTAACGTCTTTCCCTGATTTTTGGCAACAGCCTGTTAAATAAGGTTTTATTTTTTCCGCAAATTTTTCCAGCTCTTTTTTAGCCAGAAGTTCCGTGACGCAAACCAGTAAGCAGCTTTTTAGTTCAGGATAAAACCCGCCTAAATCCAGCCCACCCACAATATTTTCTTTTAATAATGCCGCATTTACTTCTTTTGCCGGTTTTTTTAGCGTTACTACAAATTCCTTGAAAGTATGTGGTTGGATGGAGGATCCCAAGAGGCTTTTTAAATAAGCGGTTTTTTGCAGGCATAGTTCAGCGACTTTTTTTAACCCTTGTTTTCCCATGGCAGATAAATATACGCAAGCAGCCAGCGCTACCAGCGCCTCATTGGAACAAATATTGGAAAAGGCCTTTTCTCTTCTAATGTGCTGTTCCCTGCCTTGGAGGGTTAGCACAAAACCACGTTTTCCTTCGCTGTCTATGGTTTGGCCAACCAGCCGTCCCGGAATTAGGCGGATCAAGTCCTGTTTAACTGCAAAAATTCCCAGTCCCGGGCCGCCGAAATTCATGGGAGAACCCAAAGACTGTCCTTCTCCTGTTACAATGTCTGCACCGTAGCTGCCCGGAGGAGTAAGGAGGCCCAAAGAAATCGGATCTACGCTCACAATTAAAAGTATCCCCTTTTTATGCAAGGCATCGGCAAGTCCCCTTACTTCTTCGATACTGCCAAAAAAGTTTGGCTGCTGGATGATAACAGCTGCGGTGTTTTCGGAAACAGAATCAAGCGGATCTTTTGTGGCAAAAGACTTATTAAAAGGAACAGTTTTTATTCCCCAACCTGCACCGTTTGCATAAGTTTTTAAAACTTCGAGATAGTGGGGGTGAATGGCCCCAGAAACCACGATCTCTTTCTTATTATTATAATGTATAGCCATGGAAGCAGCTTCGGAAAGGGCAGTGGCTCCGTCGTACATAGAGGCGTTGGCAACATCCATTCCGGTTAACCTGCAGATTAAACTTTGGTACTCAAATATCGATTGGAGTACCCCTTGGCTGATTTCCGGCTGGTAAGGGGTATAGGCAGTATAAAATTCCGATCTGCCGGTAATATGCTTTACAATTGAAGGGATAAAGTGGTTGTAACTGCCTGCACCAAGGAACGAAACAATTTTTTCTTTCCCAAGATTTTTATTTGCAAGTTCTTTGAGTTCTTCTAATAGTTCTGGTTCGCTTAATGCTGGAGGGAGATCGAGCTCGTTTTTTAGTTTTAATTTTTCGGGGATATCGGCAAACAGTTCCTCTACGCTCTTTTTTCCAAGAGCGTCTAACATTTCTTTGCGGTTTTGGTCTGTGTTTGGAATGTAGCTCATTATTTTGCTAGGAGCGCCCCGTATTCTTTGGCAGAGAGAAGGATCCCTGCTTCTGCAGGGCTGCTCATTTTCACCTTCAGCATCCAACCTTTTTCATATGGATCTTCGTTTACTATTTCGGGCTTGGCTTTTAGCTCTTCATTAACAGCAACTACTTCTCCTCCTACAGGGCAGTACAAAGTAGAAACCGTTTTTACTGATTCCGCTACGCCAAACTCCTGCATTGAGGAAAGCTTGGCTCCCACCTTGGGAAGTTCAATATATACCAAATCTCCCAAGGCGTCTTGAGCATGGTGCGTGATGCCAACCAGGGCAGTTTCTCCTTCTACTTTTACCCATTCATGTTCTTTGGAATATTTCAGGTTTTCAGGGATCATGATCACTCCTCCTTTAATTTATTTATTTTTAAGGTGAAGAAAGCAAATAACGCGCCGCCGATGATAAAGCGCGCTAAGCTGTCTGTAATCCTCTCAAAAAACATCCGTTTTTGATAATTCCCTTCCAAAGAAGAGTCAACGGCTTGCGAAGCCGCATCCAGGTTGTTGGCCTGGGATAGGGCAGGTTGGGAATTGGGTTGAGCGAGTACCAATCCTATGCCGGAACTAAGAGTATCAATTGCCCCCCACATGCAGACAAAAAAAGTCAAGATTGCCAGCACATATAAATAAATTTTATTGAGACGGTATTCTTTTTGCATATAACCCCCTATTATTTTTTGTAGAAGGGCAGAGCAATTACTTCTGCCTTGGCCAGAACGTCCCTGATTTTAACATAAACCTCTTTGGGGTTCTCGCGGTAATTTTTTAAGAATGCCATGGCAATCGGCCTTTTGAGCGTTGGAGAAAAAGTTCCACTGGTTACCGTCCCAATCGGCTCCTTTTCCCCCACATCTTTAAAAACAGAAAAGCCCTGCCTGGGGATTACCTTGCTGTCAAAAACCAAGCCAAAAAGCTTTTGCGGCAAGCCTTCTCTTTCCATTTTTTGAAGCGCTTCTTTGCCGATAAAATCTCCCTTGTCCATTTTTACTGCCCATTTATAGCCTACTTCCAAAGGAGAGGTTTCATCATTATATTCATGTCCGTATAATGGAAGGCCGGCTTCCAAGCGCAGGGTATCGCGTGCTCCCAATCCACAAGGTATTGCGCCTTTATCAATTAAACCTTCCCAGAGCTGCTTTGCCCCTGCTTTTTCAAAAAAGAATTCGAAACCGTCTTCTCCTGTATAACCGGTTTTTGTAACCAGTACGGGAACCCCTTTAACAGTGATCCGCATAGATAAATTTCTCTTTATCCCTGTAATATCTGTATTACAAAGAGGCTGCAGCACAGCAGCAGCTTTTGGCCCTTGCAGGGAAAGCGCAGCATTCGTTTCTTCTAAGTGGTCAATTTGTGTGTATGGAGTGACCCTGGAACGAAGCCAATTTAAAACCTTTTCTGTATTTGAAGCATTGGCAACCACAAAAAAATAGTCGGGAAGCTGGTAAATAAAAAGGTCGTCGATGGTCCCGCCTCTTTCATTGCAAAGAACGGAATATTGTCCTTTGTAAGGGGACAAAAGAGAGAGGTTGTTGCAGGTTAGAAGCTGTAGAGAGCTAAAAGCATCGCTTCCTGAAACTTTGATCTGGCCCATATGCCCAATATCAAAAAGCCCGGCAGAAGTTCTTACTGCCTGATGCTCGGAAATGATCCCGGCGTAAGAAAGGGGCATTTCCCAGCCGCCAAATTCCACCATTTTTGCTTTGAGCAGAAGATGATTCCTGTGGAGAGGGGTTTGCTTCATTGGAGGAGAACCGCCTCAAGAGCAGAAACCAATCTTTCATTCTGTTCTTTGGTGCCAATGCTTGCGCGGATAGCATTTGGAAAACCAAAAGAAGTAAGGGGCCGGATGATTACCCCTGTTCTCATCATTTCAAGAAAAACCTCATCAGCTTTTTTATTTGTTTTTACAAAGATAAAATTTGCTTCGGTTTTTAGGTATGCCAGTTTTAGGCGATCAAATTCTTTGTAAAGAAAAGCTTTTCCTTCACGATTGGTTTTTAGTGTTTCTTGTTCAAAGCCAACATCTTCCAATGCGGAAAGTGCTGCCACTTGAGCCAAGCGGTTAACGTTGAACGGCAGTTTTACCAGGTCCAAATATCTAATGATTTCCGGTTTGGCAAAACCGTATCCGATCCGAATACCTGCTAATCAGAAAAAAAAAAAAAAAGTGCGAAGCTTCCACAAATTCACCGTAAGCTTCATCCAGGACCACGATCACCCCTTTTGGCAGTTGGCTTAGAAAGGCCTCTAATTCTTTGCGTGTAACGATTGTTCCGGTTGGATTATTTGGATTGCCTAAATAAATCAATTTTGTGTTTGGAGTAACCAGTTCCAACATTGCAGACAAATCATACTTCAAGTTTTTCAACGGTGCTTTTACCACATTCCCATCAAACAGTTTTCCGCAGAATTCGTAGGTGCTAAAACTTTTTTCAGGGATCAAAACCTCTTCCCCGGCATTTAGGTAGGCAGCTGCCACCAGTTCCATGATCTCATCGGACCCGTTCCCCACGAAAACGTGGTTGGATGGAACATCAAATTTCTTGGCAATTGCATCCCTTAATTTTGTAGAGTGCTGGTCAGGATAGATGTAAAGATTATGGATTTCTTTTGCAACCGCAGCTTTTACGCTTTCCGGTGTTCCGAGTGGATTTTCGTTGGAAGCAAGTTTGATGACGTGGCTTATGCCAAGCTCCTTTTTTACTTCGTCCGCGGATTTGCCGGGGATGTATGGTGCTAGAGCATCTAAAGCTGAGCGTGCTTTCTTTTCTTTCATTGTGGTTTGATTATAACGTTTACATTCTTTTGTCGCAACAAAAATAAACAATTTCAACGCCTTGACAGAAGCGCTTAGGATAAGTATTGTTGTGCTGCTACAGGCACTAAGAGAAGCGCTTGGCAAAGGAGGGAAAAAATGAAAAAGGTAATAGTGTTTGTTTTGGCTTCGGTTTTAGTGCTCGGATTATTATCAGTTGGTTTTAGTTTAGAGACAAAAAGGGACCCAACAACTAAAATAAACTATGTCTTGGAATTTACTCTTAATATTAAAGGGAAACCCACTGTTATACCAAACGCGAAGGTGAATGTTTTCAAATGGCATGGGAAAGAGAACGAAACCAAGCCAATGTTTTCGGGATACACAGATAGAAATGGACAGCTGGAAATCCCTCTTGACGTCTCAACTAATATAGACAGCTCTTCCCCATATACGATTGCAATAGACTGGTCAAAATTAGCTATTGCTCAATCAGCCATTGTTGAAAAGGGAAATCCAGGAGGTCAAGATAAAAAATATAAATGGTACATACTTGCCTCACTTAAAGACAACAATAGAAAACACCCCCTTTAGCGCGGAATAATTTCAGGGGTTAAAAAGGATTTGCCCAAGAAAGCCCGCCTACGATGCTTTTGGGGTCCTTCCCTTGAGGGTTATTGGGATTTTCCAATATGTTTACTCCGTTTAAGTGGATGCAGATGGTGGGAGTAAGGTAGATCCTGGCGCCCACATCCAATTGGCCGATGGATTCCCCTACCAAGCCGTCCACCATAAGGCTTAAGTGATTGCTTAAAAGCGGAACCTCGATCCCAGCTACTCCTAGCGGGCGGAATTTATCGCCCGGAAAATCTGCCAAGAAACCAAAAGTAAGCTTTGGACCCTGTTCCAGATATTTGGTTGCAACCATGAAAACATCGGTTTGGGTGTAGGAAGAAAGATTCTCCACTCCGATGGCAAGTTTTAAAGGATAGGGCTCGTCTTCTGTAGAGAGACTTAGTTTCATATTTAGGAAAACCCCTTCGCGGATTTTTTTTGTGGCGGGATCGGTTTCTCCGTTAAAACCCATTTCCATGCCGCGAAAGGTTCCTAAGTTTACCTTGTAATTCATGGTGCTAATGGAATTTTGCATGTCAGCCCCGTACTCTGCGCCAATATTGAAATTTTTGTAGGGCAATACATCCGCACTTGGTACTCGGATCAAGCCTGTTAATCCAGAAATAGTTGGGGTGGGGATGGCTTGGATGGCAAAAGACGGGGCACAGAGAGCCACAATCAAAAACAGAGATAAAAATACCCCGAATTTTTTCATGTTTCCCTCCGCAAGTTTTTCTAAAAAGAATTCTATAGAAAAGGGGGAGGGGAGTCAAGGGAGGATATCAAAAAACTTTTTAGCGTTTCGATTTTTCACCCAGTTTTTATCGATATATATATAGAAAGGGACCATGTATGTCCATTGCGTCATCTGCGATGAGAGCGCTGATTACAGAGGCAAGGTTCTTGTTTAGAGAGCCCAGGGCTTTTTTGGCGGAAAAAATTTTGGGGGTAAATAAACCAAAGACCGCTGAAAGCCAAGAGGGCGCCCAAAAGAGAGACAAAGATGTTTTACGAAGAAGAGTACAGGACTTGGCCTTTACCCCGGTAACAGAGGACCTCGGTACCAACATAAGAAAGATTGTTAACCCCAAAGGGGAAAATAAGGTGTTGTTTTATCCGGCAATGGGTACGGATGTTTTAAGACCTTTTGACTATACGGACGCAGATGTTGTTGTGGGGGTGGACCTTGCAGAACGATATTGGATCCCGCATTTAGTAGGAGTAAGCTGTTTTGAGGAATTACTTTGGATAAATTTACAAGAAGACTCAAGAGTTTCCAGCCTTCGGCCATGGGAGAAACTAGCTGAAGGGAAGAGCAGGATTTGTTTTGATTTTTTAGGTAAACCCAGGGTTTTAATTGTTTATAAAGGGGACGCTACACAAATTTTGCCCGAGGAGATAGAGGGGGGATACAATCTTTTATTTTCTGCGGGAGAACTGTCAAGCTTTTTCGAAGACAAAACAACTTTTGAAAGGTATGTTGGCAGATTGAAAATAGGAGGATTTGTAGTTGGTCCGACTTATTGCGCAAGGAGAGATTTTGCGTATGGTTTTTGGCCAGTAGCAAGAACCGCAGTGGTTAAAAACGACTTTGGTGCTGTAAGTAGGATTCAAATTAGCCGGAAGAGAAAAAACATAGAAAAACCAGCGGAGTTTTTTACAGAAAGAGAAATCAAGAGCTATGTCGAGTTTGGAGAATTTGGCAGGCACTTAAGAGCAGCAATAAATCGGTTTACCCGGGTTGATCCTGAGGAAGCGAAAAAACTTGACCCCCTTTCCGGCATAAGAAACAGAGTTAAAGACACTGTGATAATGTTGGGTAAAGTGGAGAAGAAAAAAGAAAAAAGATACTATGCTCGGCGTGCATTAGCACAGCTAAAGCCGCTGCAATTGCTAATGCAGGGGGGAGAAATTAGGGCAAGGGCGTTGGATTTAGTGAGGCCGATTGGCAAAGAAGATTATATTTTGGCTGAATATGGAGAAATAGAGAGAATGATGCAAGAAATAATGGACATGGCAGCCTAGATTAAAGAAAAATAAATACCAATAAGCTTTTCTGCTATGTTTTCCGCAGAAAAATCTCTCTGGGCATTTAGTCTCGCATTCTCCGACATCCGCTCTTTTAATTCCGGATTAAACAGTATTTCCAAACATTTGTCCGCAAAAACACTTTTATCTTCCGGTACCAAAAAACCATCTTCCCCATTTACTACACTATTAGATACTCCTGCTTCATCGACAACCACAACCGGCAGCCCTACTGCTTTTGCTTCTGATATAACAAGCCCTTGGGTTTCGGTTTTTGACCCAAAAACAAAAACATCTCCGGCAGCGTAATAATTAAAAATTTCCGTATGGGATTGAGAGCCTGCAAAAATTACACTTGATCCAATCCCAAGTTTTTGTGCCAGGTCTTTTAGGCTTTGTTCGCCCGGTCCGCTGCCAACCAATACTAGAAATGTGTTTTCGTGTTTTTGGTGGATGAGCTGGAATGCTTCAAGAAGAAATTCGATGTTTTTTTCTTTTGTAATGCGTCCGGAGAAAACCAGGACCTGGTCCGTTGGTTTTAACCCAAGTTTTTCTCTGATTTTTGCAGGAGCCAAATCGTTAGCCCTGTCAAAATCTATTCCGCCGGGAAGAATTTCAACATTTGCGGTTATTCCATCGCTTCTTAAATATTCTTTCATTTTTTTTGATGGAGCAAGAATCATTCTGCAGCGATTGCAGAAAAATTTTAAGTATCTAGATAGAATAGATTCGCCGGTTTTTTCCGGCAATAAAGGGACGTGATGCAGGTAATGCTTAAAAAGAGTGTGAAAGCTATAAACAAAAGGTTTTTTATAAATGCGGGCAAAAAACATGGCCAAAAGCCCAAGGCCAAAAGGAGTGTGGGAGTGAATTATGTTCGCGTCTTTTAAAACCTTTAATGCTTTGGGGTCAGTGATCCAGGGTATAGTTAAACGAAACCCTGGATAGGTGCTTGGGATAGAAGGGAGCCTAAAAATGTGAGGGGAAGTTTCATGGTGGCCTGGGTAGGAGGGGACAAATAAATAAACTTCATGCCCGGCTTTTCGCAAATACTTGGTTAAGGTGGCAACTGTTACTGTTACGCCGCTTATGTAGGGCAGGTATGAGTTGGAAAAGAAGACAATCTTCATAAAAGTAAATCCTAAATTCTAATTTCTAAATCCTAAACAAATTCAAAACCCAAATTACCAAAATCCAAAACCAGTTTAAGGGATTAGAATTTTGATATTTGATATTGTTTAGAATTTCGGATTTAGGATTTAGAGTTTTTTTGTTCTAGAGCAGAAACTCTTTTATAGAGTTCCGGTAGTTTCCTGGTAAAAGCCTGTATCTCCATGTCCTTGGCGTGGTCAATAGCAGGAAAACCGGAGACCAAAGAACCCGCAGGAAGGCTTTTTGTTACGCCTGCTTTTCCCATTATTATGGAATTGTCTCCTACAGAGACGTGGCCGTTAAAACCAACCATGCCGCCTATTTGTACGTGGTTACCAATCTCCACGCTCCCTGCAAAGCCAACTAAAGCTACCACGGCGCAATTTTCTCCTATTTTACAATTGTGGGCAATGTGGACAAGGCAGTCGATCTTGGTCCCCTTTTTTATAATGGTTGCGCCAAGGGTTCCCCTGGCGACAATGGTATTGGCATAAATTTCAACATCGTCTTCTATGACCACCCTACCGATCTGCGGAATTTTGGTGAATTTTTCTTTTTCCGGTGCAAATCCATAACCATCAACGCCAATCACCACTCCAGAATGCAAAATAACATTGTTGCCTAAAAAGCAGTCATGATAAACGGTTGCATGGGGATGAATAACACAAGCGTTGCCGAGCTTAGAATTTTCTCCTATAAAAGCATGGGCGCAAAGAAGGGTCCCTTTACCAATACTTACATTATCCTCAATTACCACATAAGGTCCCACGGAAACATCTTTGCCCAATTTTACTTTTTTACCAATGATTGCGGTTTTGTGTTTTCCCTTGGGGCATTTCTTACCGGGTGCAAATAAGGGAAGGATTTTTGCCATGGCAGACCTGCCGTTTTTAACAAATAAACAAGGGGCAGTATTTTCGGTTTTTTCTCCTTCAATTACAAAAGCAGAAGCATTGATAGAAGAGAAGGTTTTAAGCATGTTGCGGTCAAGAATAAAAACCAGAGAGCCTTTTTGCGCTTCTTCCGGAGAAGTAACGGTGCTGATTTCGGTTGCACCATTGCCAGAAAGAATCCCATTTACCAAGCTGGCAAGGTCAGAAAGCTTAATCTTTTTATTTTTCTTTGTTAAGCTCATTGACGACCATTTCACTGATGTCCATGCCGCCGTAAATGACAACCTGCTTATCGAGCACCATTTCCAGTCCCAGGTTTTTGGCGACTTTTTTTACCGCCGAGAGGATCTGCATTTGCAGTCTGGTGGTTAAAAGTTCGTTGGTCCTAAGCAGATTTTCCCTTTTTGGGGAAAGATCTTTTTCCAATTCCTCTTTCATCTTTTCCAGCTCAATCTTGGTTTTACCGGATTTTTCCGCTTCTTCCAATTTCTTTTGGCTCTTTTCAAAATCTTTTCTGAATTCTTCTTCGGATTTTTTTAGTTCATCTTGGGCTTTATCGGTTTCTTTAAACGATTTAAATACTTTTTGGACGTCGATGTAGCCAATGCTGTTTAAATCCGCATCTGCGGCAAAAGCAGCTCCCCCAACGGTTAAAATGAAAACAAAAAGAAAAAAGGCCACGATTAATTTATTGATCTTCACTGTACACCCTCCTTAGCAAAATAATTAAGGGGGATTATAGCACAAACTGGGCGTTAAAGGCAGAACAAATTTTTAATTACATCCCTGGATTTTGGTATTAGAAATCCGCGTCCACTGTAGCATTCCATCCTGAGGCGGAATGATAAGTAGTAATGGCAAGCGCAATTGCTGGCTCCCGGCCCTTTCCCATGGCTTCTAATGCTGCACAGTAAAGAGTGCCAACTGTTTCTGAATGAACTAAAGGTTCTAGAGCTGCTTTTAGTTGACCGGCGATAACTTCTTCTTTTCCGCTTACTATCCCTTTTAGCCACTGGTCAAATGGCGGGGAAGATTTAGTTGCTTTTGCTGCTTTGGGGATTATAGCTGCCAGTGCTTCTAATGGGAGTGCTTCAAGCATAACCGGTTTTCCCAAAGCAAAAAGCTTTTCCATGTCAACCAGGACTTCGTCGGAAAGCCCGGGGAGCAAAGAATAGGATGTGGTTGTTAATTGTAAAACATGGGCGTGGAGGCTGGCTTCTACTATAGCAATAACCTCTGCTTGCGCTGCACGGTTTTGTTGTGGCAATAGAGCAAGATCAGCAGGAGAAGCAAAAACCGCAATTATTGGAGCGGATAAATTTACCAGGAAACCATCCGGACGGATGGCTTTTAGCCGCTTAAATGCAGCTTTCCGGGTCCCCTTGAAAGCCTTATCAGGAGGATCGTTTATTAACCCTTCTAATTTGTCAGCCGAAGAGATAGCTGGGATAGCATGAAAAACATCGGATAGGCGAAGCTGTGCAACATCAAAAGCGCTTCTTTTTTCCAGCTCTTTCACTGCTTCTACTATTTTATCCTTAGCAAGGACTGCATCTTTTAAGACGTGATAAATATCTGCAACCGTAGTTTGCGGGTGCTGTACAAAAGCCTTAAAACTTTCAACCTCACTGAGGTTTAGAGTAAGAACCCCTTCGCCGGGACTCGCCAAATCAGCCGCGTTTTTTGCGGAAGAAGCAGCTCTAAGTATTGGGACCAGGTCAAGAGGATCTGTAGCTTCTATAGAAGTTATGCCTAACCTGCTCAAATGAAAAGCAGTCAGCCTGCTCCACGGGATTTTTTTACCTTGCGCATAGAGGCCGTCTTCGCCAACACTTACTTTTTTGGGTTCCGATAAAACAATATTCCAAGCTGTACGATTTATTCCCCACCCAGGAACCGCCCGGGAGGGCCCTACTCTATTTCTAGGCAGGCCGGTTTCAAAGATTATTGTGGACATGTTGTTTCTCCTTTTACGTTACTTATCTTTATCGGGAGATGGTAAGGGAAATTTCAGTTAAGAAGAGATTTTTACGGGCAAAGATTTGCCTCGCATATGAGCTTCAAGGTGGATTAAAAGTACCGAAACATCGGCAGGGGATACTCCTGCGATTCTTGATGCTTGACCAATTGATATGGGTTGGATCCGATCTAGTTTTTGCTGGGCTTCTCTGCAAAGCCCGCTTAATTTTGAGTAATCAATATCCGGCGGGAGTCTTTTGTCCTCAATCTTTTTAAATTTTTCGATCTGCAGCATCTGCCGCTTGATGTAGCCATCGTATTTTACTTCTATTTCTGCTGTTTCAAGTATTTCAGGCCGTGCTTTTTCCGGCTCGCCGCTTTTTAAATACTTAACAGCTTCTTCCAATGCCTCTTTTTTCTTTTGAAAAGCTAGATATCTTTCTTCTGAAATCAATCCGAATTGATGCCCTTTTTCGGTGAGCCTTGAATCTGCATTATCCTGTCTTAAAACTAACCGATATTCTGATCTGGAAGTCAACATCCGATATGGTTCGTCGATCTCTTTGGTAATGAGATCATCGATCAAAGTGCCGATATAGCCCTCTTCTCTCCCGAGAATCAAAGGTTCTTTTTCTTTAACCTTCATCGCAGCGTTTATTCCTGCAACAAGCCCTTGTGCGGCAGCTTCTTCATATCCAGAGGTTCCGTTGATCTGCCCAGCAAGGAATAGACCAGAGATCTCCCGGGTTTCTAATGTGTGGTGAAGTTGAACAGGTGGGACAAAATCATATTCCACCGCATACCCAGGACGAATAAATTCTACTTGCTCCAGTCCAGGCATGGTTCTTAGAAATGCTAGTTGTACATCTTCTGGAAGAGAGGTAGACATTCCTTGCGCATACATCTCTAGTGTATTTCTTCCAGTAGGTTCAATAAAACAGAGGTGTTGTTTTTTCTCTGGGAATCTCACTACTTTATCCTCAATGGACGGACAATATCTTGGTCCCACGCCTTTGATTACGCCCTGGAAAAGAGGGGAGCGATCCAGATTTGCTCGGATGATTTTATGGGTCTCTTCATGTGTGTAGGTGAGATGGCAAGGAACTTGCGGCAGGCCCAAAACCGGATTATCCGGCACATTTTTATATCCGTAATTTTGATACTCCCAGATAAAAGAGAACATTTTTGGCGGTTCATCGCCTGGCTGGACCACCATTTTTGAAAAATCAATACTTCTGCGATTTAATCTGGCCGGAGTTCCGGTTTTTAATCTTCCAATTTTGAAACCAAGCTTTCTTAAACTATCAGACAATCCCACCGCAGCAGCTTCACCGTATCTCCCGGATGGAACATGTTTCAATCCGACATGAATTAAACCATTCAAAAAAGTTCCGGTGGTAATAACAACGGTTTTTCCTCTATAAAGCACGTCCAAACTTGTCCTTACTCCAGTAATTTGTTTCCCTTCAGATAAAACTTCAACTACTTCACCTTGCATCAAATCCAAATTCTCTTGGGTTTCAAGTGTCAGCTTCATAATTGAGTGGTAATCGATACGGTCAGACTGTGCACGAAGTGCCCAGACTGCAGGACCTTTGGTAGTATTAAGCATTTTCATCTGCAGAAAGGTTCTATCCGTAGCAATCCCGATTTCCCCACCCAACGCATCCACTTCCCGCACCAATTGGCTTTTTGCAGGCCCACCCACAGCAGGGTTACAGGACATAAATGCCACTGTATCTATATGTAAGGTAAGGAGCAGTGTTTTACATCCAAGGCGCGCAGAGGCTAAAGCAGCTTCAATTCCTGCATGGCCTGCGCCAACCACAATTACATCATATTCTTTGGATTTTTCCATATAATTTTCCATAGACTAAAAAGCAGCTTCTAATAATGGGTCAGCAATAGAATAAGCATGATCTTTCTTTTCTACAAAACCATAGGCGATCAGCCTTTTTAACATTGTATAAAGCTGTTTATCTGAAATATTTGTCGCCTTTTTAATCTTTTCCCATTTTCCATCTTTTTTTATAGCTTTTATAATGCGCGTATATTGTTTTTCTGCCCGGACCGCAAATTTAAGGAACTCATCTTTTACTATATATTTCCCTTCTTCTATGGTTTTGTGAAGGGCTTCTTTGTGTGAAGAGCGAAGACGGTGCCAACCATATTTTGTCAACCATCCGATAATCCCGTCCAGATTATTTATAGCGTCCCTGGCTTCTTCCTCTTTTAAATTTACCTTTGCCTGCTTTGCTCCTTGGTGCAAAAAAAGGGAAGACCCCTCTTTTTCCAGGCGGTGGGTTTGAAGTTCAAAAACCGCTCTTCCGTATAAAGGAGCCTTTGCATTATCTTTGCCCAAAAAATGCATTAACATCCCGACCTCTGAACCGGAAAGGACTATTTTTATGTTTGGGTAGTTGTCGTAAATATAGGCCAAGGTGTTATCTAGATGAATTTTTTTTAGAAGTTGGACCTCATCTATAACCAGTGTGATTTTATGTTTATTTAGAAAGTCCAATCCTTCTTTAATAAAAGCAAAAGAAACCTCCAATCCTTTTACAGAAACCTTTCTTATGCTGAAAGGGCTTAGCTTTTTCACTTCTTCCTCAAGCTTGTTTTCAAAGTCTGCACGCGATTGGATGTCCCGGCCGTCAATCCAGACATATTTTCTCTTAAGGGAGTGGAGGACTACTCGTATAAGGCTGGTTTTCCCGGTTCTTCGGAGCCCGTATACAACAATTAAAGGGGTGACCTTGTCTTGCAGCGCATTTTTGAGTTCTTCTTGCAATACCTCATAATTAAAAAAATCGCCCTTGTTTTGTTTGACCTGAGGGGAAAAATACATGATAATTTGCCTCCTTTTGGGTTTTGGCTGTACATGTAAGTAGCTTACACATAGTGTAAGTAGCTTACACTATGGTATTTTAGGTGTCAAGGCCACGGGGCATTGGACAAGTATTATCCAAGAGGTTAACGGCTCGCTAAACTTTCCCTCTTATCATCCCTTGCTGTTCTTTTAGCGCTTCCCAAACCATATTTGAAATGAGGCCATAAAACGGCTGGGAATTGCCGGATTTTTGGCAAGTTTTTACGGTTTCAATATACTGCAGACGGATTGTCGGAGGGATTATCGTGATAACATAGCCAGCCTGAAGAAGAGCTAGGTTTAAGAGTAATCTGGCGACACGTCCATTCCCATCGATAAAAGGATGGATATTTACTAGTTTGCAGTGAAGCCAGGCTGCAAATTCTATTGGATGAAGTTTTTTTTGCATAACAGGCATTTCTTTCGCAAATTCACTCATTAACGCTGGCACTGTTTGGGGAGTTGGGAAAACATCGTCAGTTCCAGAAACAAATACCTGGACCTGGCGGTATTTTCCGGCATTGTCCTCGTCGATCTTTTCATAAAACAGATGATGTGTTTTTAAAATGGCTTGTTCGGAGATCCCCTTCTTCTTTTCCACAAGCGCATAGATGAAATCATAAGCCAAGGCATGTCCCAATGCTTCAAGATGGTCTTTTAAAGGCTTTCCGCCAATTGTAATGCCATCTTCAATTACTACCTTGGTTTCAGATTCAGTCAAAGAGTTCCCTTCAATATTATTACTGGTGTAGGTTAAATTGATCTTGTAGTATTCTTTGAGTTGGGAAATTACGGGGCCTGGAAAAGGCCGAAAAGCATCCAGCTCTTTTTTAAGCAGCTCACATTCTTTAATCTTGTTCTCAAATTCAAACATTATTGATATTATAACATAATTTTGGATAGTACTTGACGACGTTTGCGCTCCCCCTCTGGCAGTGGTATAATTCCTCCTGTTATGCCCAAAGCAAAGTACAAAAGAATCATCTTGAAAGTCTCTGGTGAAGTATTCGGCGGTAAGCATAAAGTTGGCATTGACCCCCTTGTTTTACAAACCGTAGCCAAAGAAATCAAAAAAGCGCACCGCCACAATGTCCAAATCGCAATTGTAGTTGGCGGAGGGAACATTTTCCGAGGGATTTCCGGCGAAGGGGAAGGGATCGACCGTTCTACTGGCGACTACATGGGCATGCTGGCAACAGTGATTAATGCTCTGGCGCTCCAAGATGTGCTGGAAAAAGAAGGAGTTTATGCCAGGGTCCAAACTGCCATTGAAATGAAAGCAATTGCAGAGCCATTTATCCGCCGCCGTGCTATCCGCCACATGCAAAAAGGGAGAGTTGTAATACTTGCCGCAGGGACAGGGAATCCATATTTTACAACAGATACAACTGCAGCACTCCGCGCAGCAGAAATTAATGCGGACGTGGTTTTAAAAGCCACCAAAGTGGATGGGGTTTACGACAAAGATCCATTTCTTCACAAAGACGCGAAAAAATTTCAAAAACTTTCCCACATGAATGTTTTAAAGAGAAGATTAAAAGTACTGGATGCTACAGCTGCATCCCTTTGCATGGACAACAACATACCAATCATTGTTTTTGACTTGATGAAAAAAGGGAACATCGAACGGGTAGTCTTGGGTAAAACCGTAGGAACAATGATCGTTTCTCCAAAAATCCCTCGACCTCGCTCGGGATAAAAACAAGGAGGCTAAAATGGCAGACGCAGTACAAGATGCAGAATCAAAAATGAAAAAAGGGGTAGAAAGCACCCAGAAAAAATTTGCAGGGATCCGCACAGGCAGGGCCAACCCAAGCCTGCTTGATCCGGTCATGGTGGACTATTATGGTTCCCCTGTTCCTCTCAAGCAGCTGGCAAATGTGAGCGTCCCTGAACCGCGGATGCTAGTGGTGCAGCCTTACGATAAAGGGGCAATGAAAGACATTGAAAGAGGGATTCAAAAAGCAGATCTCGGGTTAAGCCCAATGGTAGACGGCGGAGTAATCCGGCTGCCACTCCCGGCATTAACAGAAGAAAGACGCAAAGATCTGGTAAAAGTAGTGAAAAAAGAATCAGAAGAAGGGAAGGTTGCCATTAGAAACGTCCGCAGGGACGCCATGGACACGCTCAAGGCAATGAAAGATAAAAAAGAACTTTCCGAAGACATCGTAAAAGCAAAAGAAGAGCAACTGCAAAAACTGACCACTAAATATACCGAAGAAATCGACAAGCTCTTGGCAGCAAAAGAAAAAGAGATAATGGAAGTCTAAAACCATGCTTAGCGGACTCCTCTCGATCTTTAAAAAGAAAACCACGTTAGCGCAGTTTTCCAGAGAAAATATTCCTATCCATGTGGCAATCATCATGGACGGCAACGGCAGGTGGGCAAAGGGGCGCGGACTCCCTCGTATTGCCGGGCACAAAGTTGGAGCTGAATCTGTGCGCAGTGCAGTTAAAACTTGCGCAGAGCTTGGGATCAAATATCTTACGCTTTATGCCTTTTCCACGGAAAACTGGAAAAGACCAAAGGAAGAAGTCTCCTTTTTAATGGGGCTTTTAACGGAATATATTAGCAGTGAAATACCGGAACTAAGGCAAAATAAAGTAAGAATCAGGTTTTTGGGGAGGATCCAAGAGCTGCCAATTGAATTGCAGGAAAAAATCCGCTTTGCAGAATCAGAAACAAAAAATAACACCCGTTTAAATGTGCAAGTAATGCTTAATTATGGGGGCAGGGCGGAAATCGTAGACGCACTCAATGCAATTAACAATGAACAATCTCCCAATGACACAATTAATGAGGAATTAATTGGCAAAAAATTATATACTGCTGGGATACCGGACCCAGATTTGCTAATTAGGACTGCAAATGAAATGAGGGTCAGTAATTTTCTGCTTTGGCAGATTGCTTATGCCGAGTTTTATGTAACTAAAACACTTTGGCCCGATTTTCGCAGGGAGCACCTTGTAAACGCGGTCCAGGAATATCAAAAAAGAAAAAGAAAGTTTGGAGCGCTGGGATAATGGCCCTAGTGTTGGAAACCCGAGGCTGAATGCCTCGGTTTCCAAAACCACGCGTTGAGATTTTCTGGAAACCGCCCCGGTGAACCGGGGCGGTTTCCAGTGAGTTAAAGCAGGTAAGTTTTTGGAGGTTTTAGGATAATGTGGATTAGAGGATTAACAGTTTTAATTATGGCCCCCATAGTGATTGCCTGCATCTATTTTGGCGGAGTTTCTTTTCTGTTTTTAACCCTGTTTTTGTCCTTATTTTCCATTAACGAGTTTTATTTTTTAATGCAGAAAAAAGGATTCCAGCCCACCTATCTTTTAGGCAATTTTTTTACTGCATTTTTTATTATTGTGGCATTCCTTGCTCTTAAGAAGAACTGGGAACCAGCACATTCCGCAGTAACAGTTTTGGGAATGATTTATGTGGGCTGGTTTTTTAGTTACTTGTTTTTCATTCGTGCCTTAACCGCACACGGCGCATTTCTTTTCTTTTTAGTGATTACAATCTGGTTCAATGATAGCGGGGCTTATTTAGTCGGCAAAACATTTGGCAGACACAGGCTCAACCCTTTGATTAGCCCTAAAAAAACCATAGAAGGAGCAGTCGCAGGCTTTTTGATTTCTATTATTGCTGCGATTATATTCAGTTATTTTATACAAATGGGCTTAGTCCATGCGATTATCTTGGGTATTATCGTAGGAGGCATGGCGCAGGTTAGCGACTTAGTGGAGTCAATGTTAAAAAGGGATGCCGGGGTAAAAGATTCTGGGCAAGTGTTTCCTGGTCATGGAGGAGTTTTGGACCGCATGGATAGCTTTATCCTCACTGCCCCGATTATGTACTATTATATTGTTTGGATCGGCCTAGGATAAAAGCATGAAATTAGACGAGAGAAAGCTACAACAAATAGTAAAAAAGGCATTGGAAGAGGATATCGGTTTGGGCGATATTACTACGGAGGCTGTGGTTCCTGCGGGTAAAAGGGTGGAGGCGGAGTTTGTGGTTAAGGCAAAAGGAGTGATTGCAGGGCTTCCTGTAGCGGAAGAAGTTTTTAAAGCCCTGGACCCATCACTACAATTTGAAATTTTGGTTAACGAAGGATCGCATGTAAAACCCGGGACCAAAATAGCACTGGTAAAAGGAAAAGCACGCAGCATTTTAACCGCTGAAAGGGTGGCGCTTAATTTTCTCCAAAGGCTTTCGGGGATTGCCACTTTAACTGCAGAATTCATGCATAAAGTCAGAGGGAAAAGCGTCAGAATATTAGACACCAGAAAAACCACCCCGGGACTGCGCTTTTTGGAAAAATATGCAGTAGCAGTAGGCGGGGGAACAAACCACAGGATGGGATTAAGCGACGCGGTTTTGATTAAAGATAACCATATTGCAGCAGTGGGGGACTTATTTGAGGCAGTGCAAATAGCACGGCGCAACCTAAAAGCCACAACCCCGATCGAAGTAGAAACCAGTAATTTGGACGAGGTCAGGGAAGCGCTTGACATTGGCGCAGACAAAATCCTTTTAGACAACATGCACCCGCGTATGATGAGTAAAGCGGTAAAAATGGTGCGGGAGCATAACCACAAATCTCGAGTAACCGGATCAAAGGTTGAGACGGAAGCTTCTGGAGGAGTATCGCTACGCAATGTGCGTCGCATTGCACGTACCGGGGTAGATGCAATTTCAATCGGAGCGCTAACCCATTCCCCCAAAGCCCTGGACATTAGCTTGGAGATTAAAAGGTAATTTATGGGGATTTCTCTTGGTATTGTCGGTCTTCCCAATGTGGGTAAATCAACCCTATTCAATGCTTTGACTTCCGGACACGCAGCAGTTTCCAATTATCCTTTTTGTACCATTGATCCGAACGTTGCGGTTGTAAATGTCCCTGACCCAAGACTGGAAGACTATCGCGCTTTTATGCATTCCCCAAAAAGCATCCCTGCCACAATAGAGTTTTGGGATATTGCAGGGTTGGCAAAAAATGCGCATAAAGGGGAGGGGTTGGGCAATCAGTTTCTTTCGCATATTAGGAAAGTAGATGCTATTTTACATGTAGTGCGCTGTTTTTCTGACCCAAACATTGTCCATGTTGACGGAAGAGTTGATCCGGTGCGGGACATTGAAGCAATTAATGTAGAACTGATTTTAGCTGACCTGGCGGGAGTAGAAAAAAAACTGCAAGGAGCCAAAAGCTCGGTAAAAACCGGGGAAAAGAAAAAAGTCATGGAACATGATTTTTACGAAAAAATGAAGAACCATCTAGGAGCAGGGCATCCGGCCAGGACCTTGGCTTTGGAATATCCGGAAGAAGAGGTTTTTTTAAGGGATTTAACGCTTTTAACTGTAAAACCGGTTTTATATGTGGCAAATACCGCGGAAATTCCCGAAGAACAGTATGTTTCCGCAGTAAAAGAAGCAGCCCAAAAAGAGGGGGCAGGGCTGATTGTTATTCCTGCCAGGCTGGATGTGGATTTAAAGGAATTGTCTCCTGAAGAACAAGTGGAATATCTTAAAGCTCTGGAAGGTGAAGCCTTTGCCGGACTTCCGGAGTTGATTCAAGCCAGCTACAAGCTGCTTGGACTGATCACCTTTTTTACTGCAAACGAAAAAGAAGCGCATGCCTGGGCTATTAAACAAGGAACAGCGGCAAAAGAAGCAGCGGGCAAGGTTCATACGGATTTTGAAAAAGGCTTTATTTCCGCAGAAGCCCTGCGCCACGCAGACCTCCCAAAGTGCAAAAATCATGCCGAAGCCAGGGACAAAGGGATACTGCATTTGGAAGGGAAGGGGTCTCAGGTTGTAGACGGGGATTTGGTTTACTTCCACTTTAACCTGTGATACAATACCCACTCATTTTAAGAAGGAGGGATAATCGTGGAATCATACGAGGCCTTAATCGCATTTAACCCGCAAATAGGGAAGGAAAAAGTAGAAGAACTGCTGAATAAGTTTTCCGACAAGCTAAAGAGTGCTGGTGCAGAAATAGAGAAAAAAGAAGAATTAGGAAGAAAACAACTCCCTTTTAAGCTTCAAGCCCACAAGGAGCTAAAAGAGGTTTTTTACGCCCTGCTTTCGTTTAAAGGGGAAACCTCCCTTCCCAAGCTTTTAACAGACAACTTCCGCATCACCGAAGAAGTAGTGCGTTTTTTAGTGACCAAAACAAGCGGTGCGAAGCTTTTGGAAATCGAAGGTGCTCCCGTAGAAGAAAAAACCGAGATTTCCTCTTCGGTTCTGCTTGATTTAGAACCAAAACCCCAATAATAACGAGAGACTATGGCAAACCTTAATCGTATAATTCTAGTTGGTAAAATAGGGGACAATCCTGAGGTTAGGACCACGGTAGACGGCCAGCCAATCACTAAATTTAAGCTTGCCGTAGATCGTTGGGCAAAACCCGGAAGCCCCAGTGAAGCAGATGTGGTTGACATTGTTTGCTGGGCTCGTTTGGCTGAGATCTGCGGCCAATATGCAAAAAAAGGAAAGATGGCTTTGGTGGAAGGACGCATCCAAAACCGTTCTTTTGACGACGAAACAGGACAAAGAAAATGGGTTACCGAAGTGGTAGCCAGAAATGTCCAGTTTTTAGGGGGAGATGCCAAAGTTTCCGCAGAAGCAGAAGCAGAGCCTGTATCGGAACATTTTGGCGGTGAAGACGATCTTCCTTTTTGAGGAGCATATATGTACAATAAAGTTTTCTTGATAGGGAACTTAGCGCGTGATCCTGAACTTCGCTACACGCCGAGCGGGATTCCGGTGGCAAGACTAGTGATTGCAGTGAACCGGATCAAAAAGCAGGATGCAGGGAGCCAGGGTGGGGATGCTGATTTTATCAATTTAGTGGCATGGAGGAGGCTCGCGGAAATTTGCGGCGAGTATTTGAAAAAAGGGATGTCGATTGCAGTGGAAGGAAGGCTCCAGGTTAGAAGCTATGAAAAGGGCGGAGAAAAAAAGACCATGACAGAAGTTATTTTAGATAACATGCAAATGCTTGGCAAAAAAGAATCCCGTCCGGACGCGGTAAAAAATGAAGAAGAAGAAATCCCATTTTAGTGTATAGGAAATCTCTCGACAAACTCGAGATGAAAGGAGAAAAACATGGCAGAAAGAAGAGGAAATAAAAAAGGGGGGGACAAAAAAGGAAGAGGGAGGGGGAAAGGCAAAGGCAAAGGGGGAAGCAATAGCAACAACAACGATAGGGACGAGGGTAAACTTAAATTTAAAAAGAAAAGAAAAAAAGTTTGCGTGTTTTGCGCAGAAAAAGAAACCCTGGACTATAAAAACATGGACCTTATGCGCAGGCTGATTACGGATCGCGGGAAGATTGCCCCGCGCCGCATGACCGGTTGCTGTGCAAAACACCAGAGGGCAGCAGCCAAAATAGTAAAAAGAGCTCGGCATGCAACCCTGCTGCCGTATGTAATGGAATAACAGGAGGAGAAAGATGAAAGTAATTTTACTAAAAGATGTAGATGAACTTGGCGAACAGTACGATGTGATCAATGTTTCGGACGGTTACAGCAGGAACTACCTTTTCCCCAGAAATCTGGCAATCCTGGCAACCGAAGCGGCTTTGGCCCAAAACGAAAAGCGTTTGGGAAAAATCACGGAAGAAAAAACAAAGAAAAAACAAGCCGCAGTAGAACAGGCAGAAGTGATCGGGAAATTAACCCTCAAACTGTTGGTAGATGCCGGTGAAGGAGGCAAGCTCTTTGGAGCTGTTACCGCACAAGACATTGCGGAAGCTTTAAGGACACAGGCAAACATGGATATGGAAAAAAGGAAAATTCATATTAATGCGCCGATAAAAATGGTGGGGACGCATCAGGTAACAATCAAACTTCATACAAACGTGGTGGGGAACTTGAGCCTGGCAGTGGAGAGAAAAAAAGAGTAAAATTTCTTTAACTTGATCCTAGACCGCAAACAATTAAAAGACGTTCCGCATAAACCGGGAGTTTATATTTTTTACGACCGGCAGTCTCCTATTTATGTTGGCAAAGCCTCTGACCTACGCAATCGGCTCTCCTCATATTTTAACCTTACAGAACTCCCGATAAAAACCGTAAGAATGCTCGAAGCAGCTTGCCGTTTTGAGATCAATGAAACGCAAACAGAGCTCGAGGCGCTGCTTTTGGAAAACGATTTAATCAAAAAACATCAGCCCCGCTATAACGTGAGCTTAAAAGACGATAAGCGTTATCCGTTTCTTAAGCTTACAAAGCAAGAGGCCTGGCCCAGGCTTTTGGTGGTGAGGAAAAAATTGGACGATGGGGCCAGATATTTTGGCCCATATCGTTCGGAAACCGTAAAACAGATTCTTAGGTTTATAAAAAGGTTATTCCCAATCCGTTGGTGTAAGGAAACGCCTCTTAGAAAAAGAAAACAGCCTTGTTTATATTTTGCCATGAAAAAGTGTACCGCTCCTTGTGTTGGGAGGGGGACTCGCGATTTTTATCTTCTCCTTTGCGAGGGGATAGCGGCTTTTTTGGGGGGTAACGTAGAAGAAACGTTGTTAAAGCTTAGACGGGAAATGTCCAAGGCTTCTTCCGCAGGCCGATTCGAAGATGCAGGAGAACTTAGGGATATTATTTCCGCACTGGAAAAGGTTTTAATAAAAGAAAATCGGGTTTTATTTAAAACCGAAACGGAAAGCATCTTGGATCAAGGAGAAGTTTTAACCCAACTACAAAAGGACCTATCTTTAAAGAGTATTCCCAAGAGGATAGAGGCATTTGATATTTCCAATTTGAGCGGGACCAATACAGTTGCTTCTATGGTGGTTTTTGAAGACGGGAAACCCCTCAAAGCGGATTACCGCCGTTTTAAGATTAGGGGGGTCAAAGGACCAAACGATGTGGCTTCTATGCAGGAAGTGATCGGCAGAAGGTACGCAGGAAGTTTAGCTGGGAAGCTTAAACTGCCGGACTTGATTTTGGTGGATGGGGGAAAAGGCCAGGCTAGGGCGGCTTTTGGAGTGCTTCGGGGTATGGGAATTTTGATCCCAGTGTTTGGACTGGCGAAAAAAGAAGAACAAATCCATTCTCCCCAGATTGGCAGCAAACCGATTATTTTGAGCCAACATGCGGCTTCCCTTAAGCTGCTACAGCGCTTAAGGGACGAGGCGCACAGGTTTGCGGTTTTTTATCACAGAAAAAGAAGGGGAAAGCTCTTTTTAGAGAAAACTCCGTAGGGGTTTTTTTGCCAAAGAAGAAGATGAGTTTTTTGCGGGAATCCCAAATTTTTCACCAATGGCGCTATCTCCTATAACTCCAATCTATTTCTCCCCGAATATGAATTCTCTAATCACGCCAATAACTCGTATGGCAAACAACTTAACAAGTAAACCTTTGGCCCATTCGGGGCATAAGCGCTATTGGGGGAAAGAAATTCGGTCGTTTATGGATTTGCGTTATTTGAGATAGCGCAAATTGGTGAGACAATAAGGGATAGCCTTCAGAGATAATGACCAAAAAACAATCTGGATGCATTATTCTCCTTTGCCACAAGCATTGTTAATTTCCATAGCTTGAAGCGCTACTTTTTTTGTGTTACTATCGGTTTAATTTTCAGAGAAAAACTATGCAGACAAAATCTAAATTTATAGTGGCAGGCATCTGCCTTTTTCTATTTTTATTCGCCTTTGCTCTTACCTCGTTTTCTGCGGAAAACAAGCAAGAAGAGCTGCAAGAAGTGAAGCAGAAACTGGAAAAAGAAAAAGCGATTTTAGAAAAAACAAAAAAAGAAGAACAAGAAACCTTAAGCAAGCTGGTAATTGTTACCAAGGAGCTCAAAGAAGCAGACCAGGACCTGCGCGTGGCTAAAAGGAAAGTAGTGGTAAACGAAAGTCGCATCGGGGTTTTCAGTAAAGCCATTAGCCAAACAGAAAAATCTATGCAGGATAAAGGAGCAGTACTAAAAACCAGGGTGCAGCAGATTTACAAGGGCGGGGCCTCGAACTACCTGGAACTCCTTTTTTCTTCCAAAAGTGTGGCAGATTTTATAAACCGTTCCTATTATTTTGGCAAAATACTGAAACGCGACTCGGACCTGATCATGGGGCTTAGGGAAGAAAGCCAAAAATTGAGCGACAATCGCACGGCGCTTAAAAAATCCACAAACGAAATCAAAGAGATGGCGGAAGTAATTGTTGACCGTAAAGAGGTAATTGCCAAATCCGCACAAGAGAAACAACGGCTCTACGAATCTTTGCGGCAAAGGCGCCAGGAATATGAACGCAGGGTTGCGGAATTGGAAGAGAGCTCTTTTGAGCTGGAAAAACTGATTACAAAAAGCACCACGGAGCGGAGAAAAGCGGGTAAAAAAGCGGTTTCTACCGGCAAGTTTGAATGGCCGCTTCGTGGAAGGCTGACCTCATATTTTGGTTATCGCCGCAGCCCTTTTTGGGGAGGGCGAAATTTCCATACCGGTTTAGATATTGCTGCGCCGTATGGTTCTAGTATAATGGCAGCAGATGGGGGCGAGGTTATCTTTTCGGGGTGGTGGGATGGGTACGGCAAAGCAGTAGTAATTGACCATGGGGATGGATTATCTACAGTATACGGGCACATGTCCAGGATTTATGCGGATAATGGCAGCAAGATTGGCAAAGGGGAAGTAATTGGTCTGGTAGGAAGTACGGGATATTCTACCGGTCCGCATTTGCATTTTGAAGTGCGTAAAAACGGTAAGCCCACGGACCCTTTAAAGTGGCTCCCGTAAAAAATAGAAAGAGGAACAGAAATGAAGAAGTTTTCCAGTAAGGCTATAATCTGGTTTTTGGCGTTAACGTTTGGTGTTTCGGTTTTTGTTTTTGGTTTTAGTGTGGGGAGGAGTAGTGCGCAAGAGGGAATAGAAGCAAAGCTCGATATTTTTCTTCAGGTACTAGACATTGTCCGCAACGATTATCTTGATAAAAATATTGACGGGACCAAACTGGTTTATGGTGCGATCAAGGGTTTTTTGGCAGCTTTGGATGATCCCTACACCCGCTTTATGGAACCCACGGCTTTTAAAGAAATGCAAATTCGGATGAAAGGGGCATACAGCGGTATTGGTATTTATATTGGGATGAAAGAAAAACAGTTATCCGTAATTTCCCCGATTAAAAATACTCCTGCGGCAAAAGCGGGCTTAAAGCCGGGCGATGCCATTGTAACTATTGACGGCAAAAGTACTGTGGACATGGCATTGGAAGAAGCGGTAAGCATGATCCGCGGGCCCAAAGGAACTACGGTTAAACTGGGGATTTTTAGGAAGGGAGCAAAAGCTTCCAAGGAATACCCGGTGACCAGGGATAACATAAAGATAGAAATTTTAGAAGAAAAGCAGCTGAGCAAAGATATCGACTATATACGCTTAAATACCTTTGAAAACCAAGGGGCCTCGATCCAAATAGAAAAAAAGATTAGAGCAGCCAGCACCAATGGGTCCAAGGGACTCATCCTGGACCTAAGAAACAATGGCGGAGGACTTCTCCAAAACGCAGTAGAAATCGGAAGCATGTTTATTGAAAGCGGTCCGATTGTGTTTACCGTAGACCGCAACGGCAACAAAGAGTCACTCGATTCTTCAGGTGGTGTTATTTGGAAGGGGCCAATGGTAGTGCTGGTAAACGAAGCTTCTGCCTCTGCTTCCGAGATATTGGCCGGTGCTTTAAAAGACACCCAAAAAGCAACCCTAGTTGGAACCAAAACTTTTGGCAAGGCCTTAGTTCAAAATGTTCGCACGCTTAGTGACGGCTCTGCGGTTTTGGTAACCATTGCCAAATATTTAACTCCAAGTGGGGACGACATCAATAAAAAAGGGATTATGCCTGACGTAGTGGTTACTTTAACTACCGCAGAAGCAGAAAGCTTGGGCTTGTTAGGAGACGATCCCAACCCAAAGAAAGACCCGCAACTTAGGAAAGCTATGGAGATACTAAGAAAGGAAATTTCAGGACGTGCCGAACTTTAATACCAAACTGGACAAAAACAATATGCTTGGCACCATTTCCAACTTTGGGCAAATGGTCAAAGAGGGGTTGGGTTTTCAATTGCAAGGGAAAATCAATAAAGGGATTAAAAATGTGGTGGTGGTGGGTATGGGAGGGTCTGCTATCAGCGGAGAACTCTTACTCGGTTTATACAAAAAAGAGCTGAAGCTTCCGGTTGTTTTGGTAAAAGGATATGGATTGCCCGGGTTTGTTGGCATCAACACCTTAGTGGTTTTGATAAGCTACTCCGGTAATACAGAAGAGACCTTGAGTGCATTAAAAGAAGCAGAAGGTAAAAATGCCGCCATTGCTACCATTACTGCCGGCGGAAAGCTTCGGGAGCTGGGTGAAAAAAAAGGATATCCAACCATAATTGTTCCCGGAGGACAGCAGCCCAGAGCAGCGCTTCCTTATCTTTTTTTTGCTTTGCATAAGGTTTTTGAAGAAGCAGGGCTGGTCACTTTTTCTCCCAAAGCAGCAGAAGAAACGCTAGGTGTAATCAAGAAGCTGGAAGATTCTTGTAATGCCGGTGTTCCAACCAGGGCCAATCAAGCCAAACAATTGGCAATGAAGTTAGAGGGAAAAACGCCTTTGGTATATGGCTCCGAAGGGCTAACTGGTGCGGTTGCATACAGGTGGAAATGCCAGTTCAACGAGAATAGCAAGATCCTGGCATTTTCAAACCTTTTTCCGGAAATGAACCACAACGAACTAGTTGGATTAAATGAGCTAAGAAGAGAAGATTGCGTTTTTTCTATGATTATCTTAAGAGAAGAAAAAGACAATGAACGCATTAAGAAGCGGATAGAAATTGCCAAGTCTTTTTTGGCGGCAAAACTGGGGGGGATCATTGAAATTGAGGCAGAAGGGGCAACGCCCCTGGCAAAAATGTTCTCGCTGATTTTATTGGGAGACTATATTTCCACTTACTTGGCGCTGCTTTTGGGATCCGATCCTACGGAGATCGAAATCTTGAACCGTTTAAAAAAGGAGATGACAAGATGAGAGCAATTATTATTGCCGGTGGGCTGGGGACCAGGCTTAGGCCGCTTACTTATGCGCTTCCAAAACCTGTGGTCCCTTTGGTTAACATTCCTTTTATGGTGCACCAGATTAATCTCCTGCGCAGCCACGGCATTAAAGAGATTATACTAAACCTCCATTATTTGGCAGATGAGATCCGGGTAGTTTTGGGGGATGGCAGCGACTACGGCGTGAAACTTTTTTATTCCATAGAAAAAGAGGCGTTGGGTACCGCAGGAGCAGTAAAAAATGCAGAAGAGTTTTTTGATGATGACCCAATGGTGGTTTTTAACGGGGACATTCTGACGGATGTAAACATCTCTAAACTAATAGAATTTCACAAAAAGAAGAAATCTACAGCAACCCTTACTTTAGTGGAAGTAGAAGATCCTACGCCTTTTGGATTGGTTTTTCTGGACAAAAGCGGAAGGATTGAAAAGTTTATAGAAAAACCACATTGGCAGGAAGCCACTGTCCGTACCATTAATGCGGGGATCTATGTGATTGATCCAAAGGTTTTTGCTGTCGTGCCAAAGGGGAAGCCCCATTCTTTTGAAAGAGAACTTTACCCGCATCTTTTAAGAGAAGGGAGTCCAATGTTTGGCTATGTTTCCCATGCTTATTGGCTGGACATTGGCAATCCTAAAAAATACTTGGAAGCGCACAGGGCAATTTTAAGGGAAGATGTAATTGCAAACATACCGGGACACAGGAGTAAAGAAAAAGTGTGGTGGGGAGAAGAGTGCGAAGTTTCCAAAGAAGCGCATGTGCACGGACCAAGCATTGTTGCCAACCGGTGTGTGATCGGTCCGGAAGTACATTTGGATTTTGTGGTATTGGGTGAGGAGGTTCGGGTGAGTAGGAGAGCCAGAATTGAGCAGTCCGTGATTTGGAAAGGGTGTAAAATAGGGGAAGGGGCAGTAATCAAGGGGTCAATTTTGGCTAACGATTGCGTAGTGGAAGAATGGGCGCATATTGGGGAGGGGACAGTTTTGGGGGCGGGAAGCGTTGTTAAAAAAGGGAACAAATTGGGGATTTAGCCATGTTAAAAATTTTACAAAAAAAAGAACTGGAAGCATTTTTAACCGGCCTGCGAAAGAGCCAAAGCTATTTTGACCATCCGGAAGAAGAGACCGTAAAAACAATCCTAAAAAATGTGGAGCGGGAAAAAGACCAGGCAGTGGTAAACTACACACTCCAGTTTGACGGCGTGGAAATGTCCACCAAGGAATTAAGGGTTACAAAAGCAGAGGTTGAAAAAGCGTATAAAAAAATGAGTAAGCAGTACCTGGGGGTTTTAAAAACTGCTATCCACAAAATAACCACTTTTCATAGGATTCAAAAACCGGACGAATTTTTCGAGCCGCTACCGCTAGATGCCGTAGTAGGCCAAAGGTCAATCCCAGTAGAAAGTGCGGGAGTCTACGTGCCGGGCGGCAGTGCCGCATATCCATCTTCTGTGCTTATGAACGTTATTCCTGCCAAGGTTGCAGGTGTAAAGAGGATAGTAATGGTTACGCCTCCTAAAAAAGTGCAAGGCAAAGCAGTAATTGATCCGCATATTTTAGTGGCAGCTGCAGAAGTAGGGGTAGACGAGATTTATAAGGTGGGAGGGGCGCAGGCAATTGGAGCTTTGACCTTTGGTACAGCAACGATTCCTAAGGTGGACATGATTGTAGGGCCGGGGAACCTATATGTAACGCTTGCCAAAAAGTTGGTTTATGGCTTGGTGGGAATTGATAAGCTGGCAGGACCAAGCGATGTCTTGATTATTGCGGATGAAAGTGCGGAACCCGCATTTATTGCTGCGGATCTTTTGGCTCAGGCGGAGCATGATCCACATTCAAGTGTCATTTTGGTTACCCCATATCCCAAAATAGCAGACAAAGTGCAAAAAGAGATTGTGAAGCAATTCCAAAAACTAAAAAGAAAAGCAATCATTCAAAAAGTGCTAAAAGAGAACAGTGCAATTTGTTTGGTGGCAAGCATCAAAGAGTGTATAGACGTGGCCAATTTGGTTGCGCCGGAACATTTGGAGCTTTTTGTCTCTTCTCCGCAAAGGATCCTACCGGACATTAAAAATGCGGGTGCAGTTTTTATGGGGCCGTATTCACCGGTAGTTCTCGGCGATTACATGGCAGGTCCAAACCATGTTCTGCCGACTTCGGGAGGAGCGCGCTTTGCTTCTCCTCTTACTGTTTACGATTTTGTAAAGAAACAAAGCTTCATCGGCTATTCCAAACCAGCCTTAAAAGCAGAGTGGGAAGCCACGCGACTATTTGCAGAACTTGAAGGGCTGGACGGCCACGCCCGCTCCATAGATATCCGCTTCAAATAAATTCCTCTTTTCATGCAAGTTTTTTGATTTTGACCCCGATAGGTATAGTGGAACGATGTAAAACAGGCCATCGTAGATGCGCCTGTTGTAATATAAGACTTTCTACAAGGAAGCAAGACAGGCTTCCTTTTTTTGTTGGCCAAAAAAATAACAGGCAGAGAGAAGGGGAAACATGGTACCAGGAATTTTGATGCCAGCGATAGTGTACGGCGGGGTTAAGTTGGTCAACAAATTGGTGGATGCAATTACTGGAGATAGTGAGCCCCAAAAAGGGAAATCAGCTAAAGGAGAAGGAGTCGCAGTAGATCCAAAGGCTTCAGGGCTTTGGGATAGCGCCCAGAGAGCGGTACTGGGGATGGCGGTTGGAGCTCCTTCGGTGATTGTAGACAGCGTTGGACAAGGACTTGAAGATGTTGGGGAAAAAGCATTGGGTGCGGCCAGGGATTTAATGGGTAAATTTTAAAAAGGAGGTGCAAAATGAGCTTTAGAGATGACGATGAAAGGGATTTGTCCAGTGAATATGAGGAGACCCTCTCCGCAAGGGTACTGGATATTATAGAAAGTTCCGCGGAAATGGAAGTGGATGAGATGTTAAAGATCATCCATTTAAACGGGCAGTCTTAAAGGACTACATTAAATTTTCTAAGCCGTAGACAAGACCTTTGGCTTTGATAATTTTATGGAGGTACTTAAATGGGCGATATGGAAGTGCCACCTCAAAGAGGCAAAGTAAGAGCGCTGTTGGGGATGCAGCCAAGTGGTGCAACAACCCGGGCGTATATGAGCCAACTTACAGCAGCAGTTGCGCGCATTAATCAAAGAAGGGAAAATTTAGGGGAGCCGCAAAGAAAAGCTGCTATCGATAGGCTGCAAACTGTTTTTGCTGTAGAAGGGGCTAGAAGAGGGATTGATCCTTCTTTGTTAGCCAAAGTTATTATTATTGGGAGTAGGCATCTAAACTCTACTAATTTTTTAGAAGGACAAGCTGATGATGTTTGTCGCGTTTTAAGCGAAGGACCTTCACAGGGGATTGGGGAATATGATCTATTCCTTTCAGAAGGGGTAGCAACCTTACCTCCTGATTCAGACACCAAAGCAATTGATGCAAATGATTTTATAAACGCTTTTTGGATTGCAGTGCAAGGAAGATATAACCAAATGCCTATGGGAGCAATAGGGAGTGAAAGGGTCCTTGAACTCGCCTCATCTGTTGACAGAAGGGCGGGTTCTTTAGAAATCCGCAATTTATTCATCTTTGCGCTGGAGCTTAGAAGATTAGGGGAAGAAACGCTTATGCCTCTTTTGCGGAGGGGGATATATTTCCCGGCAGCAGTAGCATTGATTGATAATACACGAAGAACTGGAGTACAGTTAGAACAAGCGGTAAGGGCTTTTGATTTTTTGAGCAAGCAAGGCCCGGTTGATGTAACGGCTTTATGCCGCGATCTTTTAAGCTTGCAGAATCAAAGAGCGCAAGTAGCTGGGATAGAACGACAAATAGCAGGATTAAGGGCTCAAGCGGAACAAATTAAAGGAGCCTGTGCTGTCCTAGAACATAAAAACAGATTTTCCAGGAACCACGGGTAGAATTATTATCTAGCGGAACGAATTCTACTTCTTAGTAAATCAAAAGCGCTAACTTCTGCTTCTTCTGTACTTGGATCAGCATACATGGGTGGACATGGGGCCGTTTCTTCTCCCCATATTCTGGAGCCCTCTACGCTGTCAGGCAATACCTCTAGACTCAACTGGCCAAATATACTTGTTGCCGAATCTCTGTCCAAAGTTAAAACAACCGAAACCCACGGCTGGCCACTTGAAGGACCATTGCGAAAACTGGGCCCATAGATTGCACGCAACCCCGATTCATTTCCAAGTATTTCATTTCTCTTATCTCTGAGCATTCTAGTTTTGTCAAATGCCACTTGACTCGATCGAGCATCACTTATTCTGCCATCAAACATAACAAACCTCCTTCAGCGTTTACTAATAATTTATCGTGCATTTTTTACGGGGATTTCACTTTTTGGAAACGATTTTGGTGAAGTGGATTATCTATTGGACCTAATCTGTATCAATAGCGAGTCTTAAGCGCTACATAAAATTTTCTAAGCCGTAAACCAAACCCTTGGCTTTAGAAATTTTACGTATTCCAAGGATGACCCCTGGCATAAACGATTCCCTATTGATACTGTCATGACGGATGGTTAAAGTTTGTCCCAAACCGCCAAAAATTACTTCTTGAGAAGCTACAAAACCTTTTAGCCGCACAGAATGGATATTGATGCCGCCGAGTTTTCCGCCGCGCACACCTTTTAAGGTTTCTTTTTCTTTTAATGTGCGATTAAACTCACCGTGTTCTTTAATAATCATTTCCGCAGTCTTAATTGCGGTCCCCGAAGGGGCATCCGCTTTTTGGTCGTGGTGGAACTCGATGATCTCTGTTTCAGGCATGTAGTGTGCAGCTTCTTTGGCAAACCGCATCATGAGAACTGCGCCAATGGCGAAGTTTGGCGCTACTAAACAGTTAACTTTATTTTTTGCACAAAGCTCTTTGATCTCCTTTAATGCTTCGGCTGTCACTCCCGTAGTCCCAATAACCGCATGTGCCTTGTTTTGCAGGATGATTTTTACATTTGCTAGCACAGTGGAAGGGTGGGTAAAGTCTACTACCACATCCGCACTGGTCTCGCGGATGGTTGTTGCCAAATCCTCTCCTAAGTCTATGGCTGCTACCAGTTCCAGATCAATTTCTTTTTTTACTGCTTTAACGGTTTCATTTCCCATTTTCCCTTTGGCACCGTTAACCACTACTTTGATTTTTGTCATGACTTCCTCCTCTTACAATAAACTCAAAAGTCTAATTTCTAAATCCTAAACAAATTCTAATATCAAAATCCAAAAATTTTAAATATTCGAATTTATAATTTTGATATTGTTTAGTATTTAGGAATTAGGATTTAGTATTTTATGCTCCAGTATGACCAAATCCACCTGCACCACGATTGGTGTCTGGTAGCTCTGGAACTTCTTCAAACTCAATTTTTTCAATTTTGTTTACGATCATCTGTGCGATGCGGTCGCCGCGTTTGATTGCTAGGTCTTGCTTGCTGTGATTCATAAGAATTACCCCAACCTCGCCGCGATAATCCGCATCTACTGTTCCCGGGGTATTGAGAACCGAAATGCCTTGTTTAAGTGCCAGTCCGGATCTTGGTCTCACTTGTGCTTCAAATCCTTCAGGCAAAGCGATTGAAAGCCCGGTAGGAACCAATTTCCATCCTCCGGGAGCAATGGTCAGCTCTTCTGTAACAGCTGCATACAAATCCATCCCAGCAGCATGGTCGCTCATGTACTTTGGCAGCGGCAAATCCATGCCGTGCGGCAATCTTTTAACTAAAACTTTTAACAACACTTATAGCTTCAACTCCTTTACAGGCGATTCGTTTAAATCTCCCAGCAATGCCAGGGTGAGATATTTTTCCGAAATATACTTGCTAGCTATCTCAATGATAGTATCAACTGTAACTTTGTCAATCTGTTCAAACACTTCTGCAATGGTCAAAGGCCCGCCATAATAATATTCGGCCCTGGCAATCCAGCTCATGCGGGAAGAGGTGCTTTCCATTCCCAATACCAAGGACCCCTTAACAAACTCTTTTGCTCTTTTTAATTCCGCCTTAGTAATTCCTTCTTTTAAAATATTTCTGAATTCGTTGAGGATTACATCTAGGCATTCTTCTACATGTTCTTTGTTGCATCCCGCATACACGTAAAAGACCCCGCAGTTTTTAAACGGGGCAATGCTGGAATATACTGAATAAGCCAGCCCCCTTTTTTCTCTTATTTCCTGAAAGAGCCTGGAGCTCATGCTGCCACCCAGGATGTTGTCTAAAATTACAAATGCGTAACGCTCATTATCCAATTGCGAAGCGCTCCTGGTGCCGATGCAAAAATGGACTTGTTCGGTTTTTCTTGTAACCAATTTTATTCCGCGATTGATTTTGGGGTTTGATATCTTTGGGAATTTTGCTTTTCCTTCAAGATGCTTGAACGCTTTCTCAATTTTACCGACCATGCTCCAGTGCCACAGATTCCCAGTGGCGCAGATGATAATATTGTCCGGGGTATAAAAACGTTCACGGTAGCTTAAAATGTCTTTTCTTTTTAGGCTGGCCACGGATTTTTCTGTGCCAAGGATATTTTCTCCAAGAGGGTGCCCGGCCAAGATAGTTTGCATGAGTGTTCGTCAGGGGCGTCTTCGGACATCTTAATTTCTTCTAGAACCACTCCTTTTTCAAGATCAAGCTCCGTAGGGTTATACAGTGAATTCAAAAAGAGGTCAGCAAGCACGTTAACGGCAATTTGCACATGCTTGTCCAAAGTAATGGCGTAAAAACACGTATATTCTTTGGATGTGTATGCGTTAATCTTGCCGCCAATGGCATCCAGCTCCTCTGCAATCTGGAAAGCGGTACGAGTAGGTGTTCCTTTAAAGTTCATGTGTTCTATTAAATGCGAAATCCCTGATTCTTCGGGGGATTCCAAATTGGACCCGCAGCCCACAAAAATTCCCAGGGAAACCGACCGGACCGAAGAAACTCGTTCGGTAATAATCTTTAACCCGTTTGGAAGTATGGTTTTTTGGCTATGCGGGATTGGGCTCATTGATATAGTTTATGCCTTTCTATATATTCTGCAACGGAAGATGGGACCAGTTTTTTAATGCTTTTCCCTTTTTTGATCTTTTCCCGGATTTCTGTTGCAGAAAGATTTAATTTTACTTCCACAACCGTGATCTGGTTTTTTCGTGCAGAGAGGGGAGGGAACTTGAGCAATCTCTTTAGTGTGCGTATTTTGGTTTTTGGACGGGTAGCAACAATAAAATCGCAGTAATTAAAAAGCTCGAGCGGTTTTTTCCATTCCAAGATCTCATTAATGGAATCCATCCCTACAATGTAATATAATTTATGCTTTTCTCCAAATTCCTGCTTTAAGCGATTGAGAGTATCAATGGCGTAGCAATATCCTTTGCGGTCCAATTCTACCCTGGAGGCACGGTAGTTCCCGTAGGGGTGGATGGCTTTGAGCACCATTTGGTAGCGCGCTTCTTTATCTTCCAATTCTTTGGGGTCTTTATGCGGCGGGAGGCCGGTGGGGACAAAAACAACCTCGTCTAGGTCAAAGACTTCTTCCGCTTTTTTGGCAATTCCCAAGTGTCCTTTGTGGAAGGGATTAAAGCTTCCTCCCAGGATCCCGATCCGCTTTGGAGTGTTTTTTTTCATTTTTTATGCTCTTATTTGTCCGTTGCCGTGGATGATGTATTTATAAGAGGTTAGCTCTGGCAAGCCCATTGGCCCCCTGGCATGCAGTTTTTGAGTGGAGATACCGATCTCTGCCCCAAACCCAAACTCCCCGCCGTCTGTGAAGCGCGTAGAAGCATTGACGTAGACTACCGCAGCATCGATCCCCTTGGTAAACAGCTCCGCTGCCCGTTTATTTTTGGTAACAATAGTTTCAGAATGCCTGGTCCCGTATTTGTTAATGTGGTTAATGGCCTCTTCTACACCGGAAACAATTTTAATCGCTAAAATAAGGGAGTTATATTCTTTTTCCCAATCTTCTTCAGTTGCTTCTTTTGCACTTGGAAGGATCTTCCTGGTTTGGCCGCAACCGCGGATCTCAACTTTTTGCTTGAGGAGTTCTACGCTTAATTTTGGGAGAAAAGCTTGTGCAATCGCTGCGTCTACCAGCAGGGTTTCAACAGCATTACAAACCGAAGGGCGGCTGCATTTTGCATTTATAGCGATTTCAATGGCCATTTTTTGGTTAGCGGTTTTTTCTATGTAAGCGTGGCAGTTCCCTTCACCGGTCTCAATTACCGGGATCGAAGAATTTTCTGTTACCATCCGTATTAAATCCGCTCCGCCCCGAGGAATAATTACATCCACAAACTCCCGAAGCTTTAGAAATTCGGGAAGCAGTGCGCGATCTGTGTTTTCTATGAGCTGCACAGTTCCTTTGGGCAGCCCAGCTTTTTCTACTGCCTCGGAAATGGCCGCTACTAAAGCAATATTGGAGTTAATAGCATCTGAACCGCCCCGGAGAATCGTTGCATTCCCGGTTTTTAAGCAGAGAGAAGCCGCATCAACCGTAACATTGGGCCTGGATTCGTAGATGATGCCAATAACTCCAAGAGGAACACGGACTTTTTTAATTTTTAGCCCATTTGGTCTTTTCCAATCGGCAAGAACTTCTCCCACAGGATCAGAAAGCCCTTTAACCACCTTTAACCCTGCCTGGATTTCCGCAATTCTTTTTCCGTCTAGGGCCAAACGATCGAGGAATGCTTTGGATAGGCCTTTTTTATCTCCAGCTTCAAGGTCAACTTTGTTTGCTTCAAGAATGGATTTGGCGTTTTTGTCTAAAGCCAGGCGGATTTCGTCTAAAGCCTGGTTTTTGGCTTTGGTTGATACATTGGCCAAAATAAGAGAGGCTTCTTTTGCTAGTTTACCTTTGGTTAGAAGTTCTTGGGTAGCCATTTAAATAAAATCCTTTTAGGCTTTGTTGATCTCTTCCAAAAGCGTTTTGATGTCCAAGCCGTGCACCTCTGCTGCTTGTTCAATGGTTTCGCCGTGTGCTATTGAGCAACCCAAGCAGTGCATGCCGTGGTTCATAAGAATATCAGCTGCTCCTGGCTTTGCTTTCAAAAGTTCCGCAATGGTCATATCTTTTTTAATAGACACAATCCACCTCCAATACTTTTAGCTCCTGGCCGCTTACAATTTCAATGTTTGTGCTACCGCAATTTGGGCAGTCGAGCCGCAAGGTTTTTTCGGTTATCTCTTTATCACAGTGGCCGCATTTGGCTCTAAGAGGAGAAACTTCTATTTCCAGTTTTCCCCCTTCAAATGGGCCATCGGTTGCAAGCAGGTTAAAACATTCAACCAACTCTTCTTTTTCCGTAAAACGGGTTTCGCCAAGCAGGATCTTTACCATTTTTACTTTTTTGGCATTGCCTGCTTTTTCCATTGCTTTTTTAAAAATATCCTCTGCCAAAACTAGCTCATGCATTCTATTAACTCTTTTCCCAGCGACCGGAGCGCTTTTTGTACCGGCTCGCTGATTGAGGCTCCAAAAGCTATTTTAGCAGGTTGTACCCCAAGAATAAAGATCGAAGGGGACATCTCGCTTAGGATGAAATCCACAAAAGTTTTTATGGAAATAGAGTGGGTGGTAAAAGTAGCGTTCCCAATTTTGGAAGAGGGGACAATCTTAAATTTACCCGGTTTTAATCCCATATCTATGGCATCTACTATGACAATGGTGTCTGGCTGCAGGTTTCGGATTTTTCCTATGTAGTTTTCAGGTGCAGGCCCTGCATCGATCAACCTGCAGGCAATTTCCCCTTCCAGCCTTTTGATCAGCTTAGGACCCAAGCCATCGTCCCCTTTAATGGTATTTCCGATCCCAATGATCAATGACCTGGCAGTCAATTTTCCGGCTAATTCTTTGAGCATAGGAAAGATATTTTAACGCTTAAATAAAGGTAAAACAAGGTGAAATTCTGCTCTAGAAATGACGATAAATATTATAGAGGAGATTTATTATGTCGGTTTATTTTTTAGGTGGCAAAGGCCAAGTTCCTGCAGAAGTATACGTTCGCCTTCCTAAGCGCGGCGAAGCAGCAAAGAGAGCAGCGATCTACAGTCATGTTTTTGATGCCTTGTTCCCGGGGGCACAAGCAGAGAAAAGAGCAAAAGCAATTGATTCTTTTGACGCTCCATTTTTTTATGAAATGCTCCCAATGCCCAGGGGCTTAAACCCAGTTCTGGGCTTTCTTGATTGGGAAAGAAGAGCATTAATTACCAATGTAGATGTGTATGCCAGATTAGAAGAACCGCATGACTTTGATCCGGTAATATTATTGGGAGGAGTAAAACCAAACACCCATTTTTGGGTAACGCCCGAAGGCCAGGTTATGGAATTTACCAGCTCAGTCCCACTGGAAGCAGCTAAAAAAGAAGTTGCTCCTATGGAGAGTTCGCTCAAATTTGTAGGCAGGCAAGGCCTAGAGAAAGATATTTGGGCTGGATGCGGATGGACAAATTTTCCCCGGTTTATGAATTATTGTCAGAACTTGAGAGCGTTCCTTTAGAACGGTTTTTATATCAAGCCGGAGCAAGGCTTGGAAGTCAAATCAAAAAAATGCATGATCAAAAAATGACCTTACACCAGTCTAACGGAAACGGAAAAGCTCCGGACGAGCCGCTTTTTTCTTGCTTGTGCGCTCACAGCGTAGAAATTCACGGAAACATTGTAGATGTGGAAGGCTTAAGGCCCATAGACCCTCGTGAACATTCTTTAAGGGTGCGTGCTGCAGACGTGCAGGGAGTTTTAGGCGGAGTCAAAACCAGAAATCTTTTTCAGTCAGCTTCCATGTCCCTGTTTTATGCTTTTGCTTTGGCTGGAAAATCCTTGGACAATTTTAGTACAATAGCAGCCGGGATTTTTCATGGTTATGCAGGAGCAAGCGAGCCTGCAGACAAAGAAAGAATTACAGCAGTAGTTAGGCAAGCAGCTGATGCTACGGGAGCAGGTCGCGCAGACGTAAAACCGGCATGGCCCTATGATTTTACTTATAAGATTTTGGAATGGATGGAGCAAGGGATGCAAGGTTAGAGGTAGTAACAAAGAAAAGAATTAAGACAATTCTTTTTCCAATAGTTTATTGACCAGGTCCGGCTTAGCTCTTCCTTTGGTAACTTTCATCACTTGCCCAACCAAGAATGTGATCGAAGCTTTTTTGCCGTCTTTGTAATCTTGTACAGGCTTTGGATTGTTTTTGATGACTTCTTGGATTGCCTTTATCAGTTCCCCTTCATCGGAAATCTGAGTGGCGCCGCTCTCTTTTACAATCTCTTCTGCGGATTTGCCGGTATCAAGCATCTTGACGATGACTTCTTTGGCGATTTTTCCGCTGATGGTTCCTTTATCAATAAGGGCTAGCATTCCTACCAACGTACTAATTTTTAATTTTGAATTTTTAATTTCTAATTTCTTGGCATTTAGATAGGCACTAATCTCTCCAGTCAGCCAATTAGCAACAATCTGCGGTTTGCCGTAGAGCCTGATGGCTCCTTCAAAGAATTCTGCCATTCCAGGAGACTCAAGGATGGTTTCTACGTCCTCTGTTTTTATCCCGAACTGCTCAACGTAGCGCTTAATCTTTTCTGCGGGGAGTTCTCCAATCCCTTGTTTTATTTCATCAATCCATTCTTTGGATACTTCAAGCGGGACCAGGTCCGGCTCAGGAAAGTAGCGGTAATCGTGTGCTTCTTCCTTGCTCCTCAGGGAAATGGTTTGTCCGGTATTCTCATTAAAATGTCTGGTTTCTTGTATAATTCTTTCTCCAGCATCAACAGCTTTAATTTGTCTTACGATTTCTGCGTCGAGCGCATCTTTTAGGGCTTTGGTTGAGTTTACGTTTTTTACTTCTGTTTTTGTCCCTAGATTTTTATCTCCAACTGGACGGATAGAAACGTTTCCATCACAACGCAGGCTTCCTTCTTCCATCTTTGCATCGCAAACGCCCAAAGACTTAAGGAGTGCTGCAATTTCCTGCACATATGCACGTGCTTCTTCCGGGGTTGCCATATCCGGCTCGCTTACGATTTCCATCAATGGAACCCCGGTCCGGTTAAAATCTACCAAGCTATAAGTTGATCCTTGAATGCGATCAGATCCTGCGTGTACCAGTTTTCCTGCATCTTCTTCCAAGTGAATGCGGTGGATGCGAATGCATCTTGTGTTTCCATTTACATTGATTTCAACATAACCATTGGTTGCTAGCGGCAATTCGTATTGTGAAATCTGAAAGTCCTTAGGAAGATCCGGATAAAAATATTGTTTGCGTGCAAAAATGCTGTAAGGAGCGATCTGACAATGTAATGCCAGCGCAGTTTTGATGGCAAACTCGACTACTTTTTTATTGAGAACAGGCAAAACTCCGGGTTGTCCTGTACAAACCGGGCAGATGTTGCGGTTTGGTTCGTTGCCAAACGTGGTTGAGCAGGAGCAAAAGATTTTACTCTCTGTTAAAAGCTGCGCGTGTATTTCCAATCCTATTACAGACTCATATTTGCTCATAAATTTGGCCTTTGTTTATTCCACTCGGTTGCTTGTTCATATGCATAAGCGGTTTTTAAAATAGCTTCTTCATCAAAAACCTTCCCCATAATCTGCAGACCGATTGGAAGTCCATTAGAAAAGCCACAAGGAAGAGAAATTGCAGGAATCCCTGCCATGTTAACAGGGATTGTCGCAATGTCTGATAAATACATAGACAGGGGATCCCCGGTTTTTTCTCCTGCTTTAAAAGCCACAGAAGGAGAAGTAGGGGAAACCAGTACATCATATTTTGCAAAAGCTTTTTCAAAATCTTGTTTAATTAAAGTCCTTACTTGCATAGCCTTAAGATAGTAGGCATCGTAATAGCCTGCAGAGAGCACATAAGTGCCGATCATGATCCTTCTTTTTACTTCCGGGCCAAATCCTTCTCTGCGCGAGTTGTAATACATAGATAAAAGGTCTTGAGGATCGGGGGTGCGATGCCCAAACTTTACTGCATCGTACCTGGCCAGGTTGGAACTTGCTTCTGCAGGAGCAATAATATAGTAGCAGGGTAGGGCATACTCAAAACTCGGCATAGAAACTTCTTCTATCACAGCTCCTAATTCTTCCAACTTTTTGATAGCTGCTTTAATTGCATCTTTGACTGCGTTATCGATTCCTTTACCCATAAGATCAGAGACAACACCGATTTTTAAGCTTTTGATATCCCCAGTTAGCGCTTTTGTATAGTCCGGTACAGCAACATTTGCAGATGTAGAATCTTTGGGATCGTAGCCAGCAATAATATTCATCAATATCGCAGCATCAGTTACATCTTTGGTTAAAGGGCCGATCTGATCGAGTGAAGATGCGAATGCGATCAGCCCAAAGCGGGAAACTCTTCCATAAGTGGGCTTAAGCCCCACTACTCCGCAAAAAGAAGCAGGCTGACGGATCGATCCACCGGTGTCTGATCCTAAAGAGAGAACTGCTTCAGAAGCAGCAACACACGCTGCAGATCCTCCGGAAGATCCCCCTGGCACAGTTTCTAGATTCCAGGGATTTTTTGTAGTGAAAAAACCGGAGTTTTCAGTTGAGGATCCCATGGCAAACTCATCCAAATTTGTTTTTCCAACAGGAACAGCGCCCGCAGCAATTATTTTTTCTATTACTGTGGCATTGTAAGGAGGCAAGTAATTGGCAAGGATTTTTGAAGAGCAAGTTGTCTTTATCCCTCTGGTACAAAGGTTGTCTTTTAGACCGATGGGAATTCCTTCGAGCGGCCCAATCTTTTCGCCTTTGCTAATTTTTTCATCTACTGCTTTAGCTTTTTTAATTGCCTCTTCTTTGGTAAGGGTTACAAAAGCTTTTACTTTGTTCTCAACGCTTTCAACCCTCTCAAAAAAAAGCTTGGTAAGCTCGGAAGAACTGACCTCTTTTTTGTTTAAGAGCTCGTGTAGTTCATGTGAAGGTTTGATTAATAATTCGTTCATTTTTGTTTTACTTTCGCTGGAAACCTGAGACTGAACGTCTCGGTTTCCAGATGGAACAAAGGAAGTTTTTGGAAACCGCGGCGTTTAGCCGCAGGTTTCCAACTCTTTAGTCTAGTATCTTTGGTACTTTGAACATTCTTTTTTCTACTTCCGGGCCATTGGCCAGGATTTCATCGGTATTATTAAAAGGAATGGCTTTATCCTGGCGAAAAACATTTTTCATGGGAAGGGCATGCGAAGTTGGAAGCACTCCTTTTGTATCAATTTTATTAAGCACTTCCATGTAGCCGAAGATTTTGGAGAGCTGATCTACTAACGTAGTTTTTTCTTCTTCTGATAGCCCCAAGCGAGCAAGTTTGGCAACGTGTTCTACATCTTTAATAGTTAAAGCCATTATTGCAGTCTATATCTCCACATGGGAGAATTTACAGGTAAATAGACCCCTCCGTAAGAACGGAGAGCTTCTGCAGACGAAATCAAGTTAACCTGTGCTCCGCTCCCGCCTGGATTCCAGCCAGTCCAACCAGTTATAGTAAGAGTTTTATGGTCGCTTGACCACTCCCCACTTGGACTTCCTGTTGTGCTTCCAGCTGTGTGGAGAGGACTGGTTCCCGGTTGCATCATATGTTCGCTGGCGCTATTGACATCCATGCTTGTAGTAAAAGTAATTACCCAGTCACTGGTTGGAGAAATATCGGTTGCATCCAGTGCTGGAATTTGGCTTTCAACTTCCGGGGTGGGACCACCACCGCCGCCGGCAAGTGTAAATTTCCAAAGCTGGGTGCCAGGAGGAACGATCCCTCCCTCTAAAGATCTCCAGCTTTCACCGGAAGTTAACCTACTAACAATTGAACCCGGACCTCCAGACCAGCTTGTAATGCCGGAGAATATTAAGGTCTTGTTGTCAGGTGACCAGGATACGGAAATCTCACCAGTAGGCATCCCAGCAGTATGAATTACTGCCTCACCAGTAAATGCGTTATTAGGGCTAAAAGCAGCAACATCCATTTCTTTATCAAAAGTTACCTGTAGAGTCGCGGATTGAGATATTCCAGTAGCATTTATAGTTGGGTCATGTGAAGTAATTTCCGGGGTAGCGGGAGTGCTGCTGCCTGCAACTGTATAGTTCCAAACTAGAGTGGCATTTGCTAAAAATGCTCCTTGGGCAGATTTAAACCCTTCATAAGTAGAAGTAACATATACCCTAGTTCCTGCTGCTCCTGGCCAATTAATTCCACTCAGGGTAAAAGTCTGGTCCCCATTTGACCAGGCACAAACAGGGGAAGAACTTGGATAGCCTGCAGTATGAAGGACAGGATCAGGATAAAAGCCCCGTTCATTTGTAGTGTAGGTTGTATCCATTGGCGTAGAAAATGTTACAGATAATGTGGCACTATTTGATATGCCCGAAGCACCTACTGCAGGAGAGACAGAAGCTACTGTGGGTGCCAAATACATTGGCGCCAATACAAAGTCTTTGCCTGTTACATCTGCTCCGCTTACGGTAACAGTGTGCGCATCTTGTGTTGCTTGACCAATGCCGCCTGACCCATTCCAGTCATAAATCCCAATATCACTTGGAGATTCATTTGTTGGGTAAATAGCAAAAACATAATAAGTACCATTGTGTACGGTCAGGGAATAAGGGGTATTGGTTTGTGCATGGGCAGTGGCAACCACTCCCTCTGTCCCTTTATTAGTGCTGGCAAAGACCAGAATATTTTTGGTTGAGCCATAGGTTACCGTGCCTCCCAAAACATATTGTCCCCCGCCGCTGGCAAGGGTGTATCTCCATAATTCTGTTCCGTTTGTGAGCTTGTTGCCTAAATAATCTTTAAAAGCTTCGGTAGAATTACTGATAATGTTTACTACTCTTGCTGCACCGCTGCTCCAGCCGGTAATGCCGGAGATGGTAAGAGTTTTATTTTCATTGCTCCAGGTAGAGACAATAGAGCCTTCTGGTGATCCTGCAGTGTGAGAAGCTCCAATGGTTATAGCCCCATTAGATTCCGGAGTATTAACTGAGCGATTAAAAGTAATGCTGATGGAAGCAGTGGATGCAATTCCTGTAGCACCGATAGCTGGTGAGTGTGTTGAAATTTCCAAGCTTTGAGTAACAGGGGTCTCTTTGTTTACTATTCCGCAGCCTGTAATGAGGATAAAAATATAAATCAAACAAAGAAATAAGACCGAAATCAACAGGGATTTTTTATGCCAATACATATATAGGCCTCCTTGGGTAAATCTATTGCTATTGTATCACAAGGGGGACCCTCGGTTAATTGATTTTGAGGTTAGCGATTGGGGCCAGGAGATTGTCCGATATTTCTCCGCGCAGTAATTTGTAATATCCCGCACAACCGATCATAGCAGCATTGTCTGTGCAAAGGTAAATAGGGGGAATTACTACCTCGAGTCCTTCTTCGTTTGCCTTTTTTGTCAAAGCTTCCCGCAAGCAGGAATTTGCAGAAACTCCTCCGGCAAGTGCTACGGTTTTTATTTTTTTATCTTTAGCTGCTTTGATGGTTTTTTCAACCAGGGTGTCGACTACTGCTTGCTGGAATGAGGCGACGATGTTTGGGACGTTGTCGGAACAAAAAAGGCGACGATAATCATCATCGCCTTTTTTGTTGGGAGAGGACTTCTCCTTTTTTTGTACGTAATTTACTATCGCGGTTTTG
>JAPLLA010000055.1:0-14760 GCA_026387795.1 Candidatus Saganbacteria bacterium
GAAAGGATGTGAAACAATGAGAAGTAAACGACGTGGATTTACATTGGTCGAGATCCTTGTAGTCATCGCGATTATCGGCTTACTGTCCGCTTTTATGGTCCCTAAGTTACTTGGCGTGCAGGACCGTGGTAAAGATACTGCTGTGAAGTCCGTGATGCACAGTGTGCAGCTTGCAATTGAAGCTTATCATATGGAAAACGAAGTTTATCCAATGGGAAGTGACATTACTGTTGCAGCTTTATGCGAAAATTATCTAATGCCAGGAAATTATATTTCTGCGGTACCCAAAAATCCTTTTACAGGTAAGCCTTATACAGCGGGAGATGCACCAGGAAAGATCCTTTATCAATATGACGACAATTCCGGTAACTATACTTTGACCGGATATAATCGGAGCGGACGGGGGAAGGTTTTGGAATTAAATAACATGTAGGGGAAGAGAAGGCCTCTTGCCCTACATTGGGTTTTTAGAGTACAATCTTTTTTAATGTGGCGTAAAACCTTTATCTTACTACTGCTTCTAGTTATGCTCGGTGGCTGTGCTCCATCTGGCCAAGTTGGAAAACGAGTCGTTCACTTGCCCGACCCATCCCAAGCTGATCCGCATGGCAGATTGATCCTGAACCTGGGTGGAGAGGTCTCTATATTAAACCCGATTTTATCTTCTGATAGCGCTTCTTCTGCTGTAGAGGGCGCAATCTTTTCCGGCATGATCCGGTTCAATGAAAAACTGGAGCCTGAACCTGACCTGGCAAAATCTTGGGAGGTGTCCAAAGACGGCAAAACCTGGACTTTTCATTTGAGATGGGATGTCTTGTGGCACGATGGCCAGCCTTTTACTGCAGACGACGTAAAATTCACTTTTGACTCGATACTGGACCCTAAAGTTAATTCAGTCCGCAGATCTGACTATATCATTGACGGCCAGCCGATTGTGTTTAAAGTGGTTGGTCCGCATACCATCCAAGCTGTTCTTCCTAAACCTTTTGCTCCTTTTTTGACCAGCGCTGGAATGAGCATTATCCCAAAGCATCTTTATCAAGGGACAGATATCAATACAGCGAGTTTGAACAGGAAACCGATAGGTACAGGGCCTTTTAAGTTTAAAGAGTGGCAAACAGGTGATCACGTCACCTTGGTTCGTAACAATGACTTCTATTTTGGAAAGCCTAAGCTTGAAGCAATTATCTATAAGATCATACCGGACGAAAATGCGGCACTCCTGGCTTTTGAAGCCGGGGAATTAGACGAAGCAGGAATACCTGCTAAGGATTATAAACGGATTTTGACTCTTCCTAAAATCAATGTCTTTGAATACGATACGCTTTTGTATACATATTTAGGCTTTAATCTTACCAAGCCTTATTTTAAAGATAAAAGAGTTAGGCAAGCTTTGGCATATGCTGTGGATAGAAGGCAGTTGATCAATTTAATCCTAAAAGGCCACGGTTCTCCTGCATATGCACCTTCTGCACCTGTTTCCTGGGCATATTCCGGCGATGTCCCTAAATATCCGTTTAATCCGGGAAAAGCTAAACAATTACTCAAAGAAGCGGGTTATCCAAACGGATTTGAGTTTACTTGTCTTGTGAACCAAGGGAATAAAGAGAGGGAAAAAGCTGCAGTAATTCTCCAGCAGCAATTTGCAAAGATCGGGGTAAAGATGAATGTGCGGGTCATGGAGTGGTCCGCACTGCTAAAGATTGTGAATGCTCCAAAAGACCCTAAAGAGTTTGATGCTTTAATTATCGGCTGGTCGCTAGGGCTGGACCCGGATGCTTATTCGATTTGGCATTCTTCGCAATATCCAAAAGGTTTTAACTTTATCAAGTATCAGAATAAGGACGTGGACCGTCTTTTGGAAGAGGGAAGAACGACAATCAATAAAGAAGAGCGTAAAAAGATTTACGCGCAAATCTGGAAGTTAATTGCAGAAGATCAGCCCTATGTTTTTCTTTGGTATCCAAGGGTGATTGGGGCTGTGTCTGATAGAGTGGGTGGGCTCCAGCTTCCGCCAGGCCCCGCAGGGCCTATGATTTACATGGAAAAGGTGTTTGTGAAAAAGTGACAAAATATTTATTCAAAAGATTGCTCCAGCTCATCCCGCTTTTAATTGGGATCTCTTTGATCAGCTTCTTTGTTATCCATCTGGCACCGGGCGACCCAACCAATCTTTTTACTACGCCAAATGTGAAACCAGAGGAATTAGCGCGCATCCGCGCAAACTTTGGTTTGGATAAACCAGTCATCATTCAATATTTCTACTGGCTGGTAAACATCCTGAAAGGAAACTTTGGGACAGATCTTTTAACCGGCAGACCTGTTGTAATTGAGATTTTAGAAAGGCTTCCTGCAACTCTTCTTTTAACTGGTTCTGCCTACATCCTAACTTTCCTTTTGGCAATTCCGCTTGGAGTGCTTTCTGCAGTAAAAAAGAATTCCTGGTTTGATAAAAGTGTTACTCTATTTTCTTTCGCAGGCATGGCAACCCCTTCTTTTTGGCTCGCTTTGATCTTGATGCTGGTTTTTGCGGTAAAACTAGATTGGCTCCCTGCAGTAGGGATGTACACTTTTACTTTAAAGGATTCCCCTTGGTTTATAAGGGCTTGGGATGTCTGTTTGCACTTGATCCTTCCGGTTACTACTATGACGTTGGTTTCTTTAGCAGGGCTGACCCGTTATCAGCGGGCTGCTATGCTTGAGATTTTAAATAAGGATTATATCCGCACAGCCCGTGCCAAAGGACTTCCGGAAAGAGTAGTGATTTTTAAGCATGCACTGCGCAACGCTTTGATCCCGATTGTTACGATCTTTGGACTTTCGCTTCCTGATATTTTTGGCGGCGCATTTATCATTGAAACAGTTTTTGGCTGGCCTGGTATGGGCCGCCTTGGCGTGCAAGCAGTTTTTCAGCGCAACTATCCTTTGATTATGGGAATTGTAATGTTTTCCGCCTTTCTCATTATCATAGGCAACTTGCTTGCAGATCTTTTATACGCATGGGTGGACCCAAGGATCAGGCTTGGAGAAAAGAAACAATGATCTTTAAAAACGGGACTTTTACTTTTGGAATAATAATCCTTTTTATCATGGCGCTGGCTGCAATTTTTGCGCCGCTCATTGCTCCATTTGATCCAGCAGGAATTATAGAAAAAGATACTTTGGCTCCATCTCTTATGCATTTCTTTGGTACGGATGATTTGGGGCGAGATATCTTTAGCCGCGCTATTTTTGGTGCAAGAATTTCTTTAACAGTTGGTTTAGTTGCAGTAACTCTTGCACTCCTCATTGGAACGCTTATGGGAGCGCTCGCAGGTTATTATGGAGGCTGGCTGGATAATGTGGTGATGCGTCTGGTAGACATTATGCTTGCTTTTCCATCCATCTTTTTACTACTAGCAATTCAAGCCATGCTTACTCCCAATATATATAATGTAATGGTAGTGATCGGGCTCACCTCGTGGATGGGTGTAGCAAGATTGGTGCGCGCAGAATTTCTATCTTTAAAAGAGAGACAATTTGTGGAAGCTGCACGTGCCATAGGTTGTTCTGATTCCAGGATTATCTTTAAACATATCCTGCCAAATGCAATTGTGCCGATTGTGGTGGCAGGGGCTTTGGGGATGGGTGGAGCGATTCTTACAGAATCTGCACTAAGTTTTCTGGGAATGGGGGTACAGCCTCCAATGCCAAGCTGGGGAAATATGCTCATGGATGCGCAGGCTTATCTCTGGGATGCGCCGTGGATGGCTGTAATTCCTGGTATCTTGATCTTTTTAGCAGTGCTTAGTCTTTATTTTGTAGGTGAAGGGTTGCGGGAATATCTAAACCCGAGGAAAGTCTAATGCTGGAAGTAAAAAACCTTAAAACCTATTTTTATTTGGAAGATGCAGTAGTAAAAGCTGTGGATGGTGTTTCTTTCGAGGTTAATGAGGGGGAGAATTTTGGGATTGTGGGGGAGTCCGGTTCAGGAAAATCCACAGTTGCATATTCAATTTTGCGTTTGGTGGATATACCGGGAAAAATTGTAGGGGGAGAGATACTATTTGACGGTAAGAACCTCCTTGCTCTGCGTGAGGGGGAGATGCAAAAAATACGCGGTGCCAAAATCTCCATGGTTTTTCAGGACCCTTTTACAGCTTTAAATCCAGTGCTTACCATAGGCGAACAAATTGCAGAAGCGATCCGTTTTCATCAAGGCTTATCACATCAGGATGCAGAAGCAAAAACCATTGAAATGCTGGAGTTGGTACACATTAAAAATGCCAAAGAGCGTTTTAATGCTTATCCTCACCAGTTTTCCGGAGGGATGCAGCAAAGGGTAGTGATTGCCATGGCCCTGGCTTGTAAACCCAAACTATTAATTGCAGACGAGCCGACTACTGCGCTTGATGTTACTATCCAAGCAGAAATTTTACAGCTTATAAAAGAACTGCAGCAGAAGATGAAGCTTTCAATTATCTTTGTGACCCATAACTTTGGGATCGTGGCAAATTTTTGCAACCGGGTTGCGGTAATGTATAAGGGGAAGATTGTGGAAGAAGGTGCGACCCGCAACATCCTATCCCAGCCGCAGCATATTTATACCAAGCAATTAATTTCTGCCATACCAAAAATCAAATGAGCTGGAAACCTGAGGCTGAATGCCTCGGTTTCCAGAAAGTAAGGTAAGATGAGTAAATTTGTTCATTATGTTTTTAATACATATAAAAGGAGACCAATATTGGTTCCGGAAATAGCTGCAGATTTGGAACAATTGTTTGAATCTATCTGTGAAGGGCGCGGGTTCAAGTTGATTCGTCAAAATATACTTATTGAGCATGTCCATTTGTTGGTTGAGAAAAAAGAAACGGAAAGCAATGAGTATGTAATGCAGATGATCAAAGGGGTTAGTGCCAGAAGGATTTTTGAAAAGTACGATACAAATCGGTTTGTTTTTAGAAAATTATGGGGAAGAGGTTATCGGGCAGAAACAATTGAGGGAGAGGCTCATCTGCAAATAGTAAAACAATATATCAGTAGTCAGAAAATAGATGGAATTGACAAGAGAATTGTCTCTATTGGAAACCGCGACATTTAGTCGCAGGTTTCCAACTCGGGAGAGGGAAGAACAGGGGAATTGTAAAGTTATGATCAAAACCAAAAACTTAACTAAAGTCTTTGATGGACTAGTTGCAGTAGACAATGTATCTTTGGAAATTTTTAAAGGAGAAACAGTTGCGTTAGTAGGGGAATCCGGCTCAGGCAAAAGCACCCTGGCAAGAATGCTGCTTAACCTCATTACACCTTCTGCAGGAGAAGTGATCTATGATTTTGATCCTAAAGAGCTAAGGCGGACCATTCAAATAGTATTTCAGGACCCGCAGAACTCTTTAAATCCAAAAATGAGAATCGGGGAGATCTTACGAGAGCCGCTTTTGATCCATAAGATGGGCAAAGGGAAAGAGCGGGTACGGGAATTGCTTTTGATGGTTGGACTTCCTGCAGATTATGTCAGCCGTTATCCGCACGAGCTTTCCGGAGGGGAGAGGCAGAGAGTTGGGATTGCCAGAGCATTGGCGCTTGAACCGCAATGCATTGTTTTAGACGAACCGGTTTCTGCTCTTGATGTTACGGTACAAGCGCAAATTTTAAAGCTCCTTCGTGACCTCAAAGAAAAACTAGGTCTTACCTATCTTTTTATTGCCCACGATTTAGCGGTTGTATACCAGCTCTGCGACCGGGTGGTGGTGATGCATCAAGGGATGGTGGTGGAGGAGGGAAGCAAAGAGAAGATGTTTTTTGCGCCCGTGCATCCTTATACCCAAAAGCTATTATCTTCTACTTTAGAGATAAAAAACCAATTGTTTTCCTAAAAATGGTGCAGTATACTAAACTGCGTAAAAAATAATTCGCCCCCAGTGAAATTTCCTAGATTCCTAACCGATAAAAAGTTGTAAGAAGAGAGGAACTAAAATGAGCGATTTAAAAGAGTTTAGATGCAAATTTTGTCACCGCCTCCTGGCCAAGGTTGCCGAAGCCAAAAAAGTGGAGATCAAGTGCCCCAAATGCAAAACCCTGAACTTATATAATGAAGACGTTATTACTATTGTTGAGATTTCTGAAGACTACCTGCGTAAACGGTTCTCCAGGGGCAAAGTTGAATGTGACGTCGTAAGTCATTGAAAAATCCTAAATTCTAAATCCGAAATCCTAAACAATATCAAATTATTAAAATCCCAAGGTTTTAAACATTAAAATTTTGATATTTGAATTTATTTAGGATTTAGAGTTTCGGATTTAGGATTTATTAGATTAGTCGGAGTTGGTTTTCCAGGTATTCCGGATTTTGTGCATGAGAAAGAGCATCTTCTCTTGAAATAACCCCTTTTTGTACCAGAGTTTTTAGTGCTTGGTCCATAAGCTGCATTCCTTCTTTTTGTCCCAATTCCATAACCGACTGTACTTCGTGTAATTGCTGTTTTCTGATCAAGTTTCTGACTGCTGGATTAACTTTTAAAATTTCTACGGCAGCAATAGAACCTGATCCGTCTTGTTTTGGGAGTAACTGCTGTGCAAGTATCCCTTGTAAAGAGAGTGAGAGTTGGGTCCGGATTTGGCTCTGTTGGTTTCCCGGGAAAACGTCGATCATACGGTCAATAGCCTGGACAGAATTATTGGTGTGTAAAGTGGAAATGACCAAATGCCCGGTTTCTGCAGCGGTAATTGCGGTTTGAATGGTTTCCAGGTCGCGCATTTCCCCGATCAAAATAACATCCGGGTTTTGCCTAAGTACGTGTTTTAAGGCGCTGTCAAAAGTAGGGGTGTCTTCTCCAACTTCCCTTTGTTCAATAATGCTTTGGATATTTTTGTGTGAATATTCGATCGGGTCTTCAATGGTGATGATGTGTTTCCTGAGCTTTTTGTTGATTATATCGATCATACACGCCTGGGTAGTGCTTTTTCCGCTTCCGGTGGGTCCGGTGAGTAAAACCATTCCTCTGGGAAGCAGCGCCATTTCTTCTATTACTTTTGGGAGATCCAATTCTTCGCGGGTAGGGATCTTAAAATGGATTGGACGGAACGCAGCTGCCAAAAAAGTCTTTTCATAATGCAGATTGACCCTAAAGCGGCAGAGGTTTGGTATGACGTATGCAAAATCCAGGTCCCTTTCTTTTTCTAAAACTTCTTTTTGGCTTTTGTTTATGATTGGCAGGAGCAGCTCTTCTACCTCTTTTTCTGAAAGGGGCTTTTCTCCTTCAAACGGAACCTCTTCCGTATAAATGCGCAGCGTAATCGGCGCATTAACAGTAATGACAATATCTGACGCGTTCATTTTTACCGCTTTGGTGAGTATTTCATTTAGTTCCATGTGTATGATTATACTATTGTTGGTTTTTAAATGCTATGGGGCCTTCTTGGTTAAAGATTGTTATTGCTGTTAAGATGATCACTAATTGTCTCGCTAATTTGTGCTATCACCTATAACGCTAATCTATGGGCGCCCAAATTTATCTCTTATTTCCGCAAATAACCCTAAGGGGTTCTACTTAAAAAGGTTACAAGAAAATTACCAGCCAATTTGGGCTATTAGGGTGTAATTATACGGGGCATTAGTACGTTTATAGATTCGAGTAATATGGGATTGTATTTTTTAGTGAGCTACTAGAAAAACATCAGTCCCAGCATGATAAGCGAGATCAGGGAAAAAGAAATGATTGCGATCCAAGCAATAACGTTTTCAACCGGTCCGTTGACATGATTTTGCATCAAGGTTTTGTCGTTGATTAGCCGGAGTATTACAAAGAAAATAAACGGCAGGATCATGGTATTGATAGCTTGTGATGTAATTAGGATAGGGACGATTGGGAGATGGGGGATCTGTACCAAAAGGGCGCAGGAAAAGACACAAAACCCAATAATGGCATAAAAGAGCGGTGCTTCTCGAAAACTGGCATTAACTTTGCGTTCAGTACCAAGCACTTCTGTAATACCGTAAGCAGTTGCCATGGAAATAACACAGACTCCAAGCAGAGAAGCGTTTAAAAGCCCCCAGGCGAACAAATGTTTGGACAGGTCACCCAGTAGTGGCCCAAGTGACAAAGCAGCATCTGAGGCTTGTTCAATTCTGATCCCGTTTACATAAAGCGTGGCTGCGCAGGAAACAATAATGAAAAAAGCTACAAGCCCGGTCCAGACAGCGCCAAAAAGTATATCCATCCTTGCGCTTTTGAGGTGTTTTTTTTCTATTCCTTTATCCACAAAGTAGGATTGGATAAAAAATTGCCCCCATACGGTCAAAGTGGTACCAATAGCTGCGGTTGCGGTAAAGATGTAGTCCCGCTGCAAAGGTAGATATGGGATAAAGCTTCCTTTAGCTACTTCAACTAAATCCGGTTTGGCAATGAACCCGTTGATAACGTAGCAAAAGAAAAGCAGGCTGGAAGTGAGGAAGATGTTTTGCACGAAATTAAAACTTCCCCTGATAATGATCAACCAAATTGCGATGGCGAAAAAAGTAACAAAGAATAGACGCGGCATATGGTAGATGTCTGCAACAGAAGCAATCCCTGCCACATCGGCTAAGATGTTAGAGTAATTGGCAATAAAAACCAAAAGCATTAGCCCAATCGCCAGGCGAATCCCCAATTTTTCCCTGATCAAGTCACCCAAGCCTTTGCCTGTTACTACTCCGAGACGCATTCCCATTTCCTGGGTGATATAAAGCAGGATAATGATAAAAAGTAAGAGCCAGAGCATCCGGTATCCAAAGTGTGCGCCAACTACAGAATAGGTGGCTACGCCTCCTGCATCGTTATCTGCAGTACCGGTAATGATTCCGGGCCCTACTACAGACAAAAATAGGATGATCCTAAGTCTCCAGATGGAAAAATTCCTAGAGCTAAACCAAGTGCGCATTTGCATTTTGATATTATACCAAATATAATTCGTTCATCATGCTATATTTCTTTTTGTTTGTGGTTGGAGCGGTAATCGGCAGTTTTTTGAATGTAGTGATTGGAAGGGTTCCAAATGAACAGTCAATTGTTTTTCCACCGTCCCATTGTCCGATTTGTAAGCACAGGCTTTCTGTCATGGACTTGTTTCCAATGCTTAGTTTTTTGCTTTTAAAAGGGAAATGCCGTTACTGCAGCACAAAAATCTCCCGGCGCTATTTTGTAGTTGAGCTGGTTACAGCTTTATCTTTTGTTTATACGTTTTATTATTATCAAAACTGGCTCGATTTTGTTTTTGTGGCAGCGTTTCTGGCGGTTTTAATCGTGATTGCTTTTATTGATTTTGAAACTACGTTGGTCCCGGATTCTCTGGTCTTAACAGGCAGCGTGATTGCTGTTCTCTATACATCAATAAGGGGGATGTGGTGGAGTGGGGTGTGGGGAGCGGTTTGTGGTTTCTTGTTTTTTTATTTGCTTTCAAAAATCGCTTTTGCAATTTATAAAAAAGAGGCGATTGGGTTTGGGGATGTGGAATTGGGGGGGATGCTTGGGGTTTTTCTGGGTTGGCCGCTGGTGGTTTATGGGATTTTCATGGCGTATTTGTTTGGTGGGATTATTTCCTTGTTCCTAATTTTTACCAAGAAAGTAACGATCAAAGATGCGATCCCGTTTGGACCGTTTTTGGTGCTCGGCGCGGTTTATGTTTTATTCTTTGGAACACCTTTTCGTTTTTGGTAGAATAAATTTAAGAAAGGGGCTTACTTTTTAGGATTATAGGGGGTTAGGTTGAGTAATTGCTGTTTTGTTTTCCCGGATTGTCTCACCAATTGACCCGGATAGATTTGAGATGTGTTTGTGGTGGTGGTGGAAGGGTAGTGTATGCTATAATCTGATCCGCGTTTAAGGAGCGGGAGAAGCAAGTAGTGAATGCAAAAAGAATCGGCCTCGTTGTTTTTGTCCTAATAATAATTTATTTTGCTTTGCTGATCCGTTCCGATTATGTCGGTTTTTTTAAGCTTAAGCTGGATAAAGCGCATTTGGAGCAATCTCTCAAGCAGGAACAAGCGCTTTCGGGCTATTTAACGGTAGAGGCAGTTAAGCTGGACGGAAATTTTCGGGTAGAAGAGCTTGCCAGGACCAAGCTGGGGCTGGTTAAGTCAGGCGAAAAAGCTTACAAGATCATCGAAACCAAATAAAGAAAGAGGTGTATTTAGAAAATGGCCATAGCAGTTGGAGAAATCGTGGAAGGGAAGGTTACGGGGATTGCAAACTTTGGTGCTTTTGTGGATTTAGGGGAGGGGAAGGTGGGGTTGGTACACATTTCACAAGTTAATCATGGTTACGTCACAGATATTTCCCAGCATCTTAAAGTCGGTCAAGCGGTTAAAGTCAAAATTGTATCCATCAACAAAGATGGCAAGTTCGACCTCTCTATTAAGCAAGCCATGGATCCTCCTATGCAGCAAATGCGCAGACCTGCGCGGGACAGAAGACAAAAAGACCGTCCTGCTCCCGGTTCTTTTGACGAGAAGATGATGATGTTTTTAAAAGACAGCGAAGAAAAGCAGCTGGACCTCAAGAAAAACCTGCAGTACAAGCAAGAGGGGAAAAAGCGGACTAAGGTTCCCAAACAATAATCAATATATAAAATCCCGTTGATCCCGGATATTATCACAGGATTATGATTGTCACGGATATCACGGATAAATTTATTATTATGGGATAAGATATAAAATGATTAGGAAAACGGTAAAGCAAATAGATCTAATGATTTTATCTCCTAAAGCGGGTTCATCTATTAATCTTGGAGCATCCTTACCTGTTACATCTTTTCCAATAACTCTTAGTGCAGAGATCTTTGAGAACGGCATAAAAATTGCAGGGTCAGTAGAGTGGAACCTAGTTTTGTCATGGGAAGGAACATATAAGACTTATCGATCTGTTGTTGCTCTTTCTGGAAATCCAGTTGCAAAGAGTTTTTCTTCAGGAGGAGTATTGCGGATCCGGATGAGTGCTTCAACCCAGGGGAGAGCATATTCTACTTTGATCAAAGTAGTTGTTTTAGGCCAAAATCCGACTAAGGAACAGATAAAACAAGCATTGCCCGATAATGATGTTTTAAGGGCTATTGCGTGGCAGGAAAGCAACTGGCGACAATTTGATGCTAAAGGGCAGCCTTTAAAAAACCCATCCTCTTCAATGGTTGGAATAATGCAAATAAGTGAGCGATGGTGGGGTACAGACAAAGCTCCAATCCATTCAAATGATTTTAACCGTATTGCTTGGGATTGGAATTACAATATACAAGCTGCCAAAGAAATTCTTGAATACTATTTTAAGCGCGTTACCAGTAAATATCCAAGCGAATCTGAAAATGCCCGTTGGAATAGAGCCATAAAAGCATATCATGCCGGAGAATCTACTATTAAAACAAAAGAATCGGCAGATGATTTTTGGTATGTCCAAAAGATCAGAAAGCATATTAAAGATAAGCCATGGGGAAAATAGTAGTAATATTATTGGTTGTTTTTCTCTCTTCTTTTTCTCCGGTTTTTGGAAAAGACAGTATGATCTCCAAATATTCTGCGGATATCAATAATGACGGTAAGATCGAACATTTGACGCATGAATATTTTGGCGGGACCGGTGGATATGGGGTTTTGCAAATATGCAATGACAAAGGAGTTTTGATCTTCAAAAAAGAAGTTCAAGGTGATCCTTACTTTGTTCAATCTTTAAATCCCCGTTTTTTTAGGGATGTTGATAAAGATGGGCTTATAGAGGTTCTAGTTGGGCGCCAAGAATATCGGAACAACCTTTCAAATGTTGATGCCCCCTGGATATTTGATGTTTATAAGTGGAATGGCTTAGAGTATAAAAATATTAATAAAATCCCGTTGATCCCCGATGGTATCCCTGGATTATGATTTTCCCTGATTTTCCTGGACAAGGCGATGGAAGGCCCGATAAGGCCCATGAAGTGATAGAGGGCTTAAGATTTTGAGGGTGTCGAAGATTTCGTCACATCGCCGAAAAATCCTACAGCTGATTCTGGGGATTTATGTATTAGGATCGAAAGATTAACCTAAAAGCGGTTCCTTCACCTATTATGCTTTTTACTTCTATGCTTGCGTGGTGTTCTTCGATGATTTGATTAACGATTGAAAGTCCAAGGCCTGTTCCTTCGGGTTTGGTGGTGTAGAAGGGATCAAAGATGTGGGGGAGCTCTTCTTCGGGGATTCCCATACCGGTATCCGTGATTTCTACCGCGACTTTGAATTTTTCGTACAAAGAAGTCTTGATAGTAAGTTTTCCTCCTTGGGGCATAGCTTCTATGGCATTCAACATCAAATTCATAAATACTTGTGAGAGCTGGTCCGGGTCTGCAGAGAGGGTAGGAAGTGTTTCAAGCTCTTTTACGATTTCGATCTTTTGTTTGCGGCATTTGTTTTCAAAAAGCCCCAAAAGATTGTCGATGAGCTTGTTTACCTGGGTGAGGCTTCTTTTTAATTCAGGCGGTTTGCTGAATTGGTTAAGGCGTTCTACCAGCTGGTTAATGCGGTCGAGTTGCCGCGGGACAATTTCATCAAACTGGTTAAAAAACTCTTCATCGTGTTCCTTGAAGCGGTCAAGGGCAAGCTGGGAGAAGCCTTTGATGGATGTGAGGGGGTTTTTGATCTCGTGTGCCAGGCCTGCTGCAATGGTACCAAGGGATTTTAGTTTATCTGCTTGGAAGAGCTGTTTTTGAGTGGCAAGGATTTCGGTATGGAGCCTGGCGTTTTCCACTGCAACAGCCAGGTTATTGGAGAAAATAGCGAGTAAGTCAATGTCTTCCGTGGAAAAAGATTCTCCTGATCGTTTTTCTCCCAGGTTTAGTATGCCGATCAGGTTTTCTTTGGCAAAAAGCGGGATAGCCATGGCGCTCCCCAGTTTTTTCATTTCTTGGGTGAGAAGGGTGTTTTTCTGTTTTGTATTTGCGTTTTGTTCTTGGCTGCTAAGCAGGTATAGGGTTTCGTCTAAGAGGATCGAGGCTTTTGTCTCTTTTAGTGCTTGGACCAGTGCAAAGTTTGTGCTGATGGAGAGATTTTGCAGGTCGGGAGCCAGTCCGATTGAGGCTTTGGTTTCAAATCTTTTGTTAAGGTTGTTGTAGATGAGGGCAGAGGCGTTTTTGAGTTGAAGGGTAGAGGAGAGGGTTTGCAGTGTTAGTTGTAAGAGCTCATTTAGCTCGATGATGTTCCCGATGGTGGTGCTTAATTGTTTGAGAGTTTGTTTGGAGTCATATTTTTGGCGGAAGAAGACCTTGTCTATCCAATCCTGGAGCCGGTCTTTTAAGGGTTGTAGTCCTATGGCCATGAGTATTATGGTCAGAATTGTGATAAGTGCATAGCTTCCGCCGGTTAGGTTTTTGATGAATTCCCCAAATAGAAAGAGGGTTCCTATGTATATCCCTGTAAAAAGCCCGATGATAATTGAGTATATAACACCTTTTTTGATGACGATTTCGATGTCCATTAAACGGTGCTTGATGATGGCGTAGGTGACAATAATACTATATAAAAACACAAATTGGCTTAAGATTGGCGGATAAATAATGTTATACCAGAGGGGGATTAATGATGCGGCGCCTATAAATCCTATGGCAGCAGCTATTGCCATATATTGCAAACGGGTTCTTTTGTAACCCGTTTCTTGGAAAGAAGTTTTTATCATAAGATAACAACCATAACTGCAAAAAAACGCATAATTTAAGGCAAAAATAAAATATAAAAATCCAGCATCCGGATAAAAGCTGAAAAAATATTTTGGAGAGACACTTTTTATGAACATTGGGGTGAAATTGCCAATAGTAAATAATATTGCTAAATAGTATGCTATTTTTAATAAGGAGTTTTTTTGTTTTTCTAGACGTGATACGGCTAAACAAAAATGAAAAAAGGTTGGGATAACAATTATAGTCCCGAAAGAGAGAACTTTGCTCCAAAACATGGCAGTTGTTTGGTCTTTAGCAATAAACATGAATGACAAAGAAAAGCTCCAGATAAAAATACCAAAACTAAGTAGTCCCCATGTACGATTAATATTGTTTTGTGGGTTTTTTATGTATACAAATACGCCGAGTAAAAGGCTTGTTACTGCTGTCAATGCTGCTGTTAAGGGGTAGAATATGAGCATAATATTAATTGTATTTTAATATAAATTTCGCAATAACTCTACTATAGATATTATATAGTAATTGTCAGGAATGCCAGATTAAATCTTGTGTTATTCTCCCGTTTTTAGGGTTTTATAAGCTGGTTTTATTGGACCCCTTAATGATTTTTAGGGGGAGGTTCGTGGGTTGACTTTTTTAAAATGATCATTCATAATCAAATTAACTCATGAAAGAATTCATCTTTCAGAAAACGGTTTATTTGTGTGATACTAATGCATTTGGCAATGTCTATTTTGCCAAGTTCTTTGAATGGCAGGGAATGGCAAGGGAAGCATTTTTTCGGGAGGTCATGCCTAACCCCAATTTCTTAATAGATACCCATACCCACTTAATTACGGTTAAAGCTGCAGTTGAATATAAACAAGAAGCTTATTTGTATGATGATGTTGAGATTGCTTTAGTTGTAGTCGCAGTTAAGCATGCTAGTGCAGATATGGTTTTTACATATCGCAAACAAAAAGACAAATCTGTTCTTGCTAAAGGATATCAAACAGTGGCTTTTGCTGATCAAAAAGGCAATTTTATTCGGATTCCGCCGGAAATAATAGAAAAAGCGCGCCCCTATGTAGATGAAAAGAAATATGTGATATCAAAAATATTTTTGAGATAAAA
>JAPLLA010000055.1:14818-34765 GCA_026387795.1 Candidatus Saganbacteria bacterium
TAAAAAAATGAGTATTTTCTCTTTGCCCCCCGTAGTGAGTGCATGTTTTTTTCTGGTATTAGGTTTTTTTGTCCTCTCAAATAATTATGACTCTAAGGTGAATCGCACTTTTTTCCTTATGTGTTTAAGTACTTTTATTTGGCAGTTTACTTGGACAGTTTTGTTTTCGATGCCCACAACAAGATGGGTAGATGTGTTAGTTCGTACTGGTTATACTGGGATAATTTTTATCCCAATAACATTTTTTCATTTTGTAGCGAATTTTTCCCAATCCAGTAAAGATAAAATGTTGCTATTGTTTGCTTATTTATGCGGATTATTTTTTTTGTTGACAACATGGTTTACTGATTTTTTTATTCAAGGCTATTATCAATATTTTTGGGGTTCTTATCCTAAAGCGGGAATTTTACATCCTTTTTACTTGGCATTATTGCTTGTGTTGTCTATTAGGGGAATTTGGATTCTAATTGAACTTACTAGCAAGAAGTCTAGCACAATTCAGAAAACACAGGTCCGTTATGTTCTAATCGCTTTGCTTTTTTATATTCCAGCTGCCTCCGATTTTATTGTGAATTATGGTTTTGAGTTTTATCCTTTAGGTTTTATATTTATTATTATTTCTTCTCTGATTATAGCTTATGCAACCTTAAAACATCATCTTATGGATATCGACATCATCCTCCGCAAAAGTATCATCTACTCCCTCTTAATCGCTATAGTCATGGGGGTTTACGGAGCAGTAGTGTTCGGTCTCCAAACCGCATTCCAAGGAGTGTGGGGTGGGAGTCCTTGGTTGAGCTCTCTGATTGTTGCTATCCTGATAGCTATTGGCTACAGGCCACTAGAAAATCTAATTACGAACACTACGGACCGCTTTTTCTTTAAGAAAAAATACGACTACCAAAAAGCACTTCGTGAAATCAGCAGTGCTATGGCTCACCTTACAAACGTTAACCGCTTGGTAGACTTAACCACAAAAATAGTAGTACGCACTATGCGCTTGGAAGGGGCTTCTTCTCTTATCCTGGACGAAAAAAAGAAGAGGTTTGAATTGCGAGCTGCAGTTAGGAACGCAAAAGAACTTTTGGGTATGACAGTATCAGACAACCACCTCTTTATCCAGGAAATCAAAAAAACCGGCCAGCCTTTGATCAGAGAAGAAATAGAACATATTATTAACGTTGGAGGTGCTCCGGACGAAGAGCTCTCTAAATTAATCCAAATGAAGGAAGAGCTGGTAAGGCTCAAAACTGCGGTTGCAGTCCCCACTTTTTCCAAAGGCAAGGGGGAAGAAAAAAGATTGATTGGTGTCATGTGCTTGGGGGAAAAGCTTTCCGAAGACATGTTTGGCGACGAAGACATTAACCTCCTCTCCACACTCTCCAACCAAGCCTCTATAGCACTGGAAAACGCCATGCTCTACGACCAGCAGCTTAGAAGCCGCGATGCGCTCATTAAACAGGAAAAAATGGCTGCTCTTGGCACCATGGCTGCAGGCATTGTCCATGAACTAAAAAACCCGCTTGCGTTTATCTCTACCGTAGCACAGCTCATGCCCCTGCGCTGGGATGACCCTGAATTTAGAGCAACCACCCAGAAAATGCTCCCCGAAGAAGCAAAGAGGATGCAAAAAATTGTGGAGAGCTTGCTGGAATACTCACGCCAAAAAGAACTTCACCTGGAACCGGTTGACCTCACCAGCCTTATAGATAACGTTATTACTATGCTTGCATTTGAAACCCGTAAACATGGCGTTACCATCATTAAAGACTTTAAACAAAACCCAACAATTAACGGAGACCACCACAGACTGATGCAGGTTTTTGTTAATTTAATCAATAACGCAGTACAAGCTATGCCCAGGGGCGGCACAGTACGCGTCTTTTGGGAAGATAAAGGAAACCAGGTTGCGATCCACGTAGCAGATACAGGTATCGGTATCCCCAGGGAAAGCATGGCAACGATCTTTAATCCATTCTATACTACCAAAGAAGGCGGCACCGGCCTTGGTCTTTCTATTACACAGAAGATCGTGGAAGAACATAACGGGAGTATATTGGTGGAGAGCGAAGTGGGGAAGGGGACTATGTTTACGATATTACTGCCTGTGGCTGCTTAGGATATCATTCCTTAATCCCTGTTATCACTGATCTATCCCTGGATTATGATTGTCCCGGATATCTCAGGATATATATCCAGTGAAATCCTGTGAAAATCATTATCCTGAGATAAAATCTGGGATTGTGGGATTATGAAATATATAGAAAAAATAAATAGTCTAAAGTGAAATTAGTTGTAGGATAAGCCGATAAATAGGTATAGTAAAAAGTAGTTGCACATTTTAATAGATGTGTTATACTCTTTTCCAAGTTTCAAAGTTTATGATAGTGAAGGTCGAAAGTTAATGGTTGAGATTTATAAGATCCTGCATCTAAATCGTGTCGAAGCCTCTTTGTTAGGCCTCTACATTCCGTTAATCGCAGAAAAAAACCATAACAAAAGGAGAACAATCACATGAAGAGCATTTTCGTTGGAAATTTGCCTTGGACTGTAAAGAACGAAGACTTGGAACAGAAATTTTCCGAGTTTGGCGCCGTTATCAGTGCTAGGGTAATGACCGATAGAGAAACCGGCCGTTCTAAAGGCTTTGGTTTCGTTGACATGGAAGACGCTGACGCCGAAAAAGCTATAGCTGCAATGAGCGGCTATAAGTGGGGCGACCGCGAAATCACCTGCAATGAAGCTAGACCTAAGACCGAAAGGCCTCCCCGCAGTGGCGGCGGTGGCGGCGGTTTTGGTAGAAGAGACCGCTTCTAATATCGGGTTTTTATTTCTCGATAAAATTAGGGCCTCGATTGCTGCAAAGTAATCGGGGCCTTTTTTGTTTATTTCTTTTACCTTTCCGGCGTGCTTATAAGGTGGCTCTATTCTTAGGAGTTAGGCTATTGCTTTTTAGAAATCTCCAATTTTTTACTGATTGGGCTATCTCGTATAACGCTAATTAAAGCAGCATATCTTTTTTTATTACGTTATCGATTCCCAACATACACGCAGGATCAAACACCTTTTTAACCGCAGCCATCTCTCTAACTCCCTTTTCACCGTATAGTTCCAAAAGATAGATTTTCTTCAGCTTCCCAATACCATGTTCAGCAGAAACAGTGCCGCCCATACTCACTGCTTTCCTAATAAACTTCATATAAAGTTCTTTGGCAAGCTTCCACTCATCCGCACTCTTTGGGACTAAATTGATGTGCAGGTGGTTCTGCGAAATGTGGCCGAATAATACATAGTAAAAATTGCTCTCAGCTACTTTCTCTTTATAAAACTGATACATCTCTCTTGCTTTTGAATCCGGCACTGCAATATCCCCGCTGATTTTTGAAAAACCGCTCTGCTTGATTACTTCGTTGATCAGTTCCGGCATCTCGTGCCTGAATTCCTTAAAGCTTTTAGTTACATCACTAGATTCGTTCATCCACACATCATCCAAATTTACATTGTATTTAGAAAGTAACCCGCTCCATTTTTCCAGAACCTTTTCTTCTTCTCCAGGAGCAAATAAGTCCTCAAAAAAGATCGCACCTGTAGCATAAGAAGGGATCTTGGGATATTTATTACGCAGCAGTTCCAGCGATGTTTCTCCGAAAAACTCTATGGCCAAAGGCTTAAGCGGCTTTATCTCTTGTGCAAAATTAAAAGCATCAATCTCTTTTTGGAAAAATGCCACCAGCCCCATGATATTTTTCTCTTTTTTCATGAGTACCAGTTCCGCTTCCGCAATAAAACCGAGCGTTCCTTCGCTCCCTATAAATAAATCGATCAGATCCATGTTTGGCTCCACAAAATATCCTGCGGAATGTTTTACATGGGGCATTTGGTAAGAAGGGAGGCTAAACTGATATCTTTTCCCATTTTTCTCAAAATTAAATTCTCTATCTTTGGCAAAAACCCTGCCGCGCGGGGTATCCAATATCTCGCCATTGCTTAAGATTACTTTGATCCTCTTTACATAATGCCTGCTTGGGCCAAATGTAAAAGTTCTGCTTCCCGATGCATTGGTGGAAAGCGTTGCGCCAATAAAAGCAGTCTGCTCTGTGGGGTCAGGAGCGTAGAAAAAACCGTTCTTTTGTGCAGTTGCTTCAATCTCCTCCAGAGTTACTCCGGGTTGAGTGACTAATGTCGCGTTTTTTTTGTCATGGGAGATTTTTAAATCCAGAATCCGATTCAATTTATCCGTTGCAAGAACAATCCCTCCAAAAGGGATCCTGCCGCCTGTGGTACCTGTCCCATTCCCGGAAAAAGTGACAGGAGTCTTCTTTTCTCCAGCTTCTTTTAGGACTGCGGCAGTTTCTTGCGCGTTTTCCGGCAGATAAACCGCGTCCGCAAAACCGCCGCTTAAACTGGAGGTGTCTTCAAAATATCCCTTGATAGTTTCTTGGTCGCGCTTAATTAACATGGCGCAATTCTATCAATAAGGTCAAGGGCTGTAAACGTGATATAATTTAATTGATATGAAGTTCAAAGTGCACTCTAATTACGAGCCTGCTGGTGACCAGCCCAAAGCAATAGAAAACCTGGTTAAAGGCGTGGAAAAGGGATATCGCGACCAGACCTTGCTTGGGGTAACTGGATCAGGCAAAACATTTTCCATGGCCAAAGTGATTGAAGCAGTACAAAAGCCTACTCTCATCATCTCCCACAACAAAACCTTGGCAGCACAGCTTTGCCAGGAGTTTAGAGGCTTCTTTCCAGAGAATGCGGTAGAATATTTTGTCAGCTACTACGATTATTATCAGCCTGAAGCATATGTCCCTTCCAGTGATACATATATAGAAAAAGATTCGTCAATCAACCAGGAAATTGATCGCTTAAGACATTCCGCAACTATGGCTCTCTTTGAACGCCGCGATGTGATTGTGGTTGCTTCAGTTTCTTGCATCTACGGTTTGGGAACACCGGAAGATTATCTTAAAGCTATGCTTTATTTGAAAGTAGGAGAGAACCACGATCGCGATGAGATCATCAAACGTCTAGTTGCCATCAAATATGAGAGAAATGATCTGATTCCTGAGCGGGGAAAATTCCGGGTGAGGGGAGATGTGATCGAAGTTTGGCCGGTCTATGAACAACATTTTGTCAGACTGCAGTTGGATGTGGATGAACTGGTAAAAATATTGGAAATTGACCCTATAACAGGTGAGATTATTAAAAAAAGAGAGAGCATCGGTATTTATCCGGGAACCCATTACGTTACTTTTCAGGAGAAGCTTGGTCCTGCTATTGAATCAATTAAAAAAGAATTGGATATGCGGGTTGCCCAGCTTAAAAAAGAGAATAAATTGATAGAAGCACAAAGGATCGAGGCGCGGACAAAATATGATTTGGAAATGATCCAGGAGATGGGGTATTGCAACGGCATAGAAAACTATTCCAGGCATCTTTCCGGCAGGCCTGAAGGGGACCCTCCTGGAACACTCCTTGACTACTTTCCTGACGATTTCTTGACTTTTGTGGACGAGTCCCATGTTAGCCTGCCGCAAATCCGCGGGATGTATGCAGGAGACCAGAGCAGAAAAAAGACGCTGGTAGATTTTGGGTTTCGTCTTCCTTCTGCACTGGATAATCGGCCCCTTAATTTCAAGGAATTTGATGAGAGGGTAAATCAGCTGATTTATGTTTCTGCTACTCCAAGTGAATTTGAGATGAAAAAGAGCAAGCAGGTTGTAGAGCAGATCATCCGCCCCACAGGCTTGATTGATCCTGAAACGATAGTCAAACCAACTAAAGGGCAGGTCAAAGATCTCTTAAAAGAGATTAAATTGCGGGTAGAAAAGAAAGAAAGGGTTTTGGTTACAACTTTAACCAAAAAAATGGCAGAAGACTTGGCTGCTTTTTTTGATGAATCAGAAATTAAATGTAGATATTTGCATTCGGATGTTGCGACTTTGGATCGTATCGATATTTTACGGGGCTTACGTTTGGGTGAGTTTGATGTTCTGGTTGGGATCAATTTACTTAGGGAAGGATTGGATCTTCCGGAGGTCTCTTTAGTTGCAATTTTGGATGCGGATAAAGAGGGCTTTCTTAGAGCTGAGACCTCTTTGATCCAGACTATTGGCCGCGCTGCCAGAAATATTAATGGTAAAGTTATCCTGTATGGTGACCAGATGACAGGTTCCATGCGTAGGGCGCTAAAAGAGACTAATCGCCGCCGTAAAATCCAGATTGAATACAACAAAAAGCACAACATCACTCCACAAACCATAGTCAAGGAAATAAAGGATATACGCGAAGGTTTGAGGGATGCGGATGCAAAGGATCTAAAGCGTATTACTGAATTTGTTCCAAAGTCAGAAGTCCCTGCACTTATTTCTAATCTTGAAGAGGATATGCGTATTGCTGCTGTGGCGCTGGACTTTGAACGCGCTGCAAAGGTTAGGGATCAAATCAAGGAGATCAAGAAGGCTTTTGGAATAAAATGATTTATTAAATCCCTATTTCCCAAATTTTTTTCACTAAATATGATTGTCTCAAAGAATCCCCAAGAAAAAGGACTCTAAATTTTACTCTTATCAACCCCAATTACTCAAAACAAAACCAGCATTATTTTTTCTTTTCCTTTTTTAGAGCTGTTTGAGAAGATTTGAGATCAGATTAGAGCCTGTTTTTTGTGATTATTAGTGACAATCATATTTGGTGATAAGATTTGTGATAAAATGGATTAAAGGTTTTTATGGTTTTATGTTAAAATATACATCTTAAGAATGGGAAAAAGGGGGTAGTAGACATGTTTGGAAACGTATTAACAGCAATGGTAACGCCATTTAAATCCGATCTCTCTGTTGATTACAGTAGGGCAGAAGAGCTGGCAGTTAGGCTTTCTCAAAACGGTTCGGACGGTATTGTGGTACATGGTACTACCGGCGAATCTCCAACTTTGAGCCACGAAGAAGAGTACGAGCTCTATCGTGTGGTCAAAAAAGCCTTAAAAGGTACAAGCTGCAAAGTGCTTGCAGGTACAGGATCAAATTCTACTTCTACAACCATTAAATCTACCAAAGAAGCGGAAAAAATCGGGGTAGACGGGGCCATGCTTGTGGTCCCTTATTACAACAAACCTCCGCAAGAAGGAATGTACCAGCATTTTAAAGCAGTGGCAGAGAATACCGGGTTGCCGCTCATTATCTATAACATTCCTGGTAGGACCGGAAAAAACCTGGAAACAGATACACTGGTAAGATTGGCACAGATTAAAAATTATGTGGCTGTAAAAGAAGCCTCCGGTAACCTGGACCAGGTTGCCGATGTTCGGGCAAGAATTCCAAAAGAGTTCTTGATTTACAGCGGGGATGACAACCTCACTTATCCGATTATGGAGAGGGGCGGGATCGGAGTAATTTCTGTGGCATCGCACATTGTTGGTCCACAGATTAAAAGAATGGTAGAGCTCTTTTTACAGGGTAAAAAAGCAGAAGCAAAAGCGCTCAATGATAAGCTGATGCCCGTTTTTGATGTGCTTTTTATTACTGCGAACCCAATCCCGGTTAAAGCAGCTCTTGCGCTGGTTGGTTTCCCGGTAGGCGGGCTCCGTTTGCCTCTGGTAGAAGCAACTGCCGAGGAAAAACAAAAGATCGCTACTGTTCTAAAATCACAAGGGCTAATCTAATCCTGTGAAGCGCATCTTACTGCATACTTGCTGTGCTCCGTGTACAACTTCCGTGCATGAGTGGATGCTCCAGAACGGTTTTGATGTAACAGGATTCTTCTTTAATCCCAACATTCACCCTAGAGAAGAGTTTGAAAAACGGCGCGATACATTGTCCCAATATTCTCTACTTAAGAATTTCCCTGTTATATATAGTGATGTATATATGGAGAAAGAATATAGTGCAAAAGGAGAGAAGGATTGTTCGTTTTGTTATGAGATAAGGCTTGAGGCAACTGCAAAGCTTGCCAAAGAAGAAAAGTACGATTGTTTTAGCACAACTCTTTTAATCAGCCCGTACCAAGATCATGAAAAGCTAAAAGAGATTGGCCAAAGGATGGCAGAGAAATACGGCATTCCATTTTTCTATCGCAATTTCCGACCGGAATTTAGACGCTCCCAAGCCTTAGCCAAAGAACTCGGCCTCTACCGCCAAAAATATTGTGGCTGCACATATTCTATTCCATAATCCCCCTGCCACAGATCTTATCCCTGGATTTTGATTGTCACAGGATTTCACTGGATATTATTTTATGTGTATGTGAAATTTAGTGTTTTTGTGTCCGATACTCATTCGGAATGATTTTTTGTATGAGGAGGAAGAATAATGGATGCAGCAGCAGCAAGGCCAATAACAGTCGGTGAAGTGTTGCGTGCAGTGAGGGATAAGCAGCCCCTTACACCTGCACAAATGAGATTTTTTGTGCGTGGGGTAGTGGAACATACGAGAAAGGATATAGCTCCTGCTGACCGTGCAATAGATGTCAGTCAACTTGCAGCTTGGCTTATGGCAGTCCGCATTCAAGGATTAACCCCTGACAATACGGTTTTATTAACCAAGACCATGGCAGAAGAAGGGGACCAATTGGATTTGTCCGGTGTTAATGGGGAGAAAATCGATAAGCATAGTACTGGAGGAGTGGGTGATTTTGTCAGCCCGACTCTTGCTGCCCTGGTTTCTACTTTTACTACCCCAGAGGGCAGACCCATTGTTATCCCTATGATGTCCGGACGAGGGCTTGGCCATACTGGAGGGACCTTAGATGCATTAGAAGCTATTCCTGGTTTTTGCGTTAGTCTTACCCAATCCCAAATAGTTACACAATTAAACAGGACTGGGCTGGCGATCTTTGGCCAAACCGGTGCCATTGCTCCTGCAGATAAAATATTATATGCATTAAGGAACATAACTGAGACCATAGACAGCATTCCGCTTATTGCAGCTAGTATCATGAGTAAAAAATTGGTAGAAGGAGCCGATAGTTTTGTGATGAATGTTACTACTGGTTCCGGTGCTTTTATGAAAGAATTAAATGATGCAGTGGTATTAGCCCGAACCATGGTGGACATTGCTAAAGCAGAAGGGAGGAAGGTATCTTCTGTTGTTAGCAGCATGGACCAGCCTTTAAGTCCGATGATTGGAAATGCCTTGGCCGTAAAACAGGTGTTGCGTGTTTTGTCTGGAGAAACAAGAGGTTTTGAAAGGTATCTGACAGTGGTAATGGAACTCTCTGCACATATGCTGGTACATGGAGGCCTTTATACGCAAGGGCAAATGGGATTGGCGCACAATGACTTGATCCGGTGCTTAGCTTCACGTGCACCACAGAATAAATTCCGGCAGATGATCGAGGCCCAAGGAGGAGATCCTACAGTAGTGGATGATCCAAGTAAACTGCCAACAGTTGATGAGAGGAACATTGTTCCAGTTTTTGCCGAACAAGACGGTTTTGCGCAAGCCATTGATGCTACCCAAGTTGGGAGAGCTGCCATGTTTTTAGGTGCCAATAAGGAAAAGCCAGAAGATGTTATTGATCTTGCAGTAGGATTGGTTGTAAATAAGTTTGTTGGAGACGCTGTAAGAAAAGGAGAACCTTTGGGTTGGCTGCACATGAACCCTGATAGAGATAAGGCAAAGAACGGTCTTGCTGCAGAAACATTTTTAAGGGCGTACACTATTGGAGCAGTGGCCCCGGCGCCTCCCGGATTAATTTTAGCAAGTATTTGGTAGGAAGCATTAAAGTTACTTAAACTATGTCATGTTTTTTGCTATAATCAACTAACCAATGGCAAAGTTATTAAACGTTTTAAATAAAAACACCTTTTCCCTTCTGGTGGAACTTCCTTCAGTAGATGCAGTTATGGTTGAAGCAGCTTTGGCTGGCGGTGCAGACGCAATCCTCTTTTCTATTTCCGATCCCCAAGAACTAAAAGATTCCAAAAAAGAAATTCTCCGTTTGATAGAAGAAGTGGAAGTCCCAATGGGACTCAGTGTAGCAGCACTGGATGGACAAGCGGAAAAGAGCCTAAAAGAGATCCTGGCTGAAATTGATTTTATAGAAGTTGCGGAAGAGAGTATCGGTAAAATTAAAAAAGTAAAAGGGATCAATAAACTGGTACGTTTGGACAATAGCTATTCCATGGAAGATCTATTGAGACTTGCGGAAGAAGGGGCGGAACTGGTAGATGCGGCAATTATGCCCAAATCAAGACAGCAAAAAGAGATGACTATAGGAGACCTACAGCAATACATTAGTATTGTTATTTCCGCAGGGCTGCCGGTAATTATCCCTACTGATCTGGCAATCAAGCCTTCGGAAGTTTCTATCCTCTGGGATACAGGTGCCAAAGCAGTGCTGCTTACCCACAAAGTACTGGGCTGTGACCCCCGCGCCGTAGAGAAAAATGTCCGCCAATTCAGGATTGCGGTTGATGATCTGTCACAATAAAATCAAAAATCTAAAATCCAAAATCCCAACATGGAAGAATTTTATTATTATAATAATTGCATTATTGGGATTTGGGATTTTGTCATTGGGATTTTTAGGTGGGGTTGCATGGGCGGAGGGGTTTAGCTTTGTGGTGTTTGGTGATCCGCAGGGGAGAAATGATACATTTTCTGATTTGATCCAAAAAGTAAACAGGGAAAAAGAGGTTAGTTTTGCGATTTGTGTAGGGGACTTGGTGGAAGATGGGAAAAGATCAGACTACCTGGAATATATTAAGACGGTCTCTACTTTGAAACCGAAACTTTATAATGTGATCGGCAACCATGATGCGCAGAAAAGCGGCTGGAAATACTTCGAGGAATTCTTCGGGCCTACTTATTATGCATTTGATTACGACAATTCCCATTTTATTCTGCTTGATAATGCTTTTGGAGAAAGTTTTACTCCCAAACAATATCAGTGGCTTAAAAATGATTTAAAAGAAAACCAGGGAAAAAATATTTTCGTCTTTTTCCACCGCCCTATTTTTGATCCCGCGGAAATTGTAGAGGGTTACCTGATGTCTCCCAAACAAATTGCTCAGGAATTGGAAGCTCTTTTTTACAGGTATAGAGTAAAATACGTCTTTGCTGGACACCTCCACACCTATGCCAGGGCAGAAAGAGACGGGGTTACTTACATTGTTACTGGGGGAGGAGGGGCGCCGCTGCACATGCCGGAAATGTTCGGCGGTTACTATCATTATGTGCGCGTGGATGTAAATGGTGATAAAATAAAAGACAGGGTTGTAAGAATTTATGAATGAAGCAATAGACCAATCACTCCAAGAACGGAATAAAATAACCTTAGCTTATATCGAACTGGGTAACGATCCGGTTTTTAAGAAGCTCCCGGTTGCAAGGCAGCAGGAACTGATCTTAGCTGCAATTAAAATTGGCAAAGAAACCGCACATTGGCTCCAGGACTTGTATCAGGAAAGCGATCCGCGCAAGATTGCGCAAGCCATGAAGATTAGAGTGCGTGGGGATGAGGTCAAAGGGAAAAAAGTCAAAAGCTTCTACGATCCACAAAAAGAAGAGATTGTAATTTACCGTAACGTTGTAGATGGACTACTTAGAACGGTTGATCTCCCCGGTTTTTCCGAAAACATCTTAAAGATTTTTGTGGCTTTGGAGCTTTTTAAGTACCTGGAGAAAAACAAGATCGGCGTGGTTTACAAGAAGTTTGAGCTGCCGGGTTTCAAGCTTGGTCCTTTTGAATCAAAGAAAAACATGCCTGGCCTTAGCCTGGTGGCTTCCTATGCGTTTATCTGGACGCTTCTAAAACTTCCCATGACCGCCGCGAATTTTGATTATTTGGTGTATGTCCTCTTTACAAAAGATTAGCCCAAACCAATAAAACCACGCGTCATGTTTTATTGCATCGGCACCCCACATTAAAATGTGGGGAAGGGTAAAACAGCTAAGTCCTTCTTTTGATTTAAGATGTATCTGACGACAATAGAAAGATCTTTTTCTGGTATTTCTTTTGCATTGTATCCTCGGGCCCAAACATGGTTTGTCCTAAAATGTTCTTTTAATAGATCAAATTCTTGAAATATCCTACGAGAAGATATTCCTTTAAATGTTTTTATGGCCCATGAGATAGGCTGGTCTTTTTCTAAGCCAAAGAGTAAATGCATGTGATCAGGCATAGATCCGGAAGCCAGTAAGAAGATGTCTTTACCTACAGCTATTTCTTTCATTAGCTCATGTATTCTTTGGTCTATTAGGTCTACTAATATCAGTTTTTTGTGTTTTGTTGTGAACCAAGAGTGATAATATCTCACGTTGTTATTCTCTAACTGCCTGCCCCGATAGAATCTTCTACTCGTCGGAGTCCTAGGACCGACAGGCAAGGCTAGAACCCCACACTAAAGTGTTGGGAATAGGTTTATGAGGGATTATTGATTCCCCATAATTTATTATGGGGTTCTCCCAGAAGAACACAGAGTTTTTAGCTGAGTCCTGTTAGCCTAATAAAACCACGCGTTTTCTGCTATGTACAGAAAATTTCCTGGGATAAACTTGGTGACCTGATCTGTTTTTGTGTCAAAGACATAGATTCCCTGGCTGCTTTCTTCTTTTGTTTTCATGGCATTAAGATAAAGCTTATTGTTTCCAACTCTGATAATCTCGCTGATAGACCAAAACGGGATTTCTTTAATGGTTTTATTGGTGTTTGGATCAAGAATTCGTAGCGCACCGATTTTGTCTGATATCCATACCGCGGAATATAATTTATTGTTATTGAAACATAGCGCGCTGTAGACTTCATCTTTGTTATTAAATCTTCTAAACTCACTAAGTGTATTATTTGCCAATGAGTATTGCATTAATGAATTAATGTCGTGTTTTTTGTAGTATTCATGTTCTCTTGGATAGTATTTGTCAACATATCGGTTAAAGAATATTCTTTTTTGGCCATAAGTTGTCCTGGCGCATCCCATGGCATACTCATCTAAATTAACATCAGCAATTTGAGTGTTAGCATTTAAATCGATGACATATAAACTTAAGCGGTCGGTTTCATTAATAGTTCCTTTAATAACTTGTTGAATTTGCATGTCAGAGGCAAAAGCGATAAAAAGGCCGTCTTTGTGGCTTACCCAGATGTCATCTTTGGCGGTTGTACCATATTTGCCTAAGAAAAGGGTTTTAATGCGTTTTTTTGTGGCCAGGTCAAAGATTTCAAGGCTTGATCCACGCTTGGATAGTTCACCTTGTCCATCCCTCTGATCCGTACATAAAACATAGAGTTTGTCTTTATAAGCAAAGACCTTTAAGAGAGATAGCCCTTTTGATTTGACTATTCGTTTAAGCTTTTCTCTTTTTGGATAAAAAGCAAAAACCTTATCTCTGGACCAAAGATTGGAAAAATTCTGTAAATATAAATTGCCATTTTTATCTATTGTTGAAGGACGAACATCTTCGGGGCAGTTGTATTTTTTTATGATTGAATCATTAGCCAAATCAATTTTGGCAAGATAATATCCGTCTGTTCCCGAGTAGTTTGCATAAGTATATCTCTGGGCTTCCTCCGGAGGGAGGAGGTCTCCTATATCGCTTTTTGGAAAAGCTTTTGATATAAGGAACACTCCTCCTACCAGAATTATTAATAGTCCTAAGATAACCTTTGGATTACGGAGCAATTTTAGCAAAGTCATGATTCATCCCCCTTAATCTGCCTTCTAGATATTTGTCCCTTTCCAGATTTTTGGAGTAATAAATATCATCAGGTGTAATACCGATCCAGGCATTATCTATGAATTGATATTTACCTTCGCAATATTCTCTGCCAGTACTATTCACCATGCGGGATATGGTTCTATTTGAAGCAAGATTTATTCCCGCATCCTTAAATATATGATATACAAGTTTTGCGCAATTTAAGCTGCTTGTGTCATTGCGGTCTGCCCACTTTACTGCGTATGTATCTATCCCATATATAGCAGACATTAAGCTGGGGCTATAGGGTCGATCTTCGTAACGTGCTTTTCCCATTTCTATGATGTGGTTCGCTTGATCTGCAGATATTCCTTTTACTCTTTTTACTGAATAAGCATAGGCATCGCCAAATGATTCGATTGCATTTCTTTTTGCCGCTTTTCTGAAAGGTAATGCATCAAAAACCTGTGGATTATCGATGCTTGTATCATAGATCATTCCCACATGTGTCCAGTTTGAAATTGGTTCCAGTATTGTGCAGGCAAATTTTGTTCCATCGTTGAAAATTAGGTCCCCCTTGTTAAATTTGCTCCAAGATTTTTTTATGGTATTTCCAAAATTTAGTTTTGTTTTACTGTCTTGCGCGCTTGTGCCAGAACTGTAAATTACACTTGCAGCACCGACCTCTTTTCCTGGAAGTGCAGCAACTGCATCTGCCGGAGGGTTTTGGGAAATAAACCCAAAGTCTTTGGTATGTCTTTTAAAATATCCTGGCAAGTCGTTTTCACTCCAATATTTAAAATTGTCCCAATTATACCCTGGTTTTGGGTATTCTTTGGTCTGGCATCTCCCTTTGAAATCGCATTCCATTAGTCTAACACCTTTTACTATTCCGTCAATAATGCTTCCCCATCCAATAATGGGTATGACAATATTAATCGCTAAAGCGGCTGAGGGGAGTAAAAGCGTTAAACTTATTAACGAGAGGAGAATGCTTTTTTTGATTTGCTTCATGGCTGTACCTCCGGTGTGGTAGAGGTGAGCTCTTCTGCAAATTGGTCAATGGTTTGCGGAGTGGCTGGGAGCGGCAAGATGTCAGGGGAGTCGCTTCCGTCATCACCAGTCATCATGTGGTAGGTAAGAATAGAGGCTTCAAGCGGCGTCATTTTGGTATTGTCAGTAGAAGCCAAGTTTGGCATGGTTTCCCTTAATACTTTTTGGGTTGATTCTATTTGTTCCGGCTTAACTTCTATTTTGTTTGGGTTTTCTCCCTGCATCTTATCCAAAGTTGCCGCCAGTTTATCGGATGTGACCAATTCTTCGTCCGATGCTCCTACTGTGGATAGCCCTTGCAGTTTTTGGCGCGCTTTTATTTCTATCCGGGCAAATTTGCCTCTTAAGGATTCGGAAACAGAAGAGATTTTTAGGTTTTGGTTCTCAGGAAGGTTTTTGTCCAGGCGTAATAATACATGTCCGGTAAAAGTATTTACCGCAACCATAGCCGAGTCTTCGTCTTTGATTGCCCCAAGCTTGGTATTTAGGTCAGCTAGGGCAGGGTTATTCGGATTTTTCCCTATTACTTCATTGTCACCCTTTGACTCCAATTTATTGTTTCCGCAGGCAGTTAAACAGACAGCCAGACAAACTACTAAAAGTAAAATAGAGCCGATTTTTCTGGTATGCATTGATTATTCCTCCTTTTATTTTGCTTTTTCCCGGGACCGCTGCACCTCCTTTGCCCAAAAAATGACAACCACAGTCAAAGAAAAAATAAAAAGCAAGTGCGGAAATAAATGGTAAAAGGTTATTCCCTGGTTCGGATAAATAGCGGCGCAGGAAATGCTGGTTTTATCCAAAGGAGAAACAAGCGTGACTCTTCCAAGGTGGTCGCAGGCCAAAGAAAGCCCGATGTTGTTTATAAAAATTACCGGCTTTGCAAATTCGACTCCCCGGAAGATGCTGTAAGTAGCATGTAATTTGGTTAAGTTTGAATCTTTGAAAAAAGAATCGTTGGAAAAAGAGAGGAGCATATTTGCTCCCATGGACACCTGTTTTCTGGCAAGGTCCGGAAACAGTGATTCAAAACAGATCAAAGGTCCGATGGCAACTTTCTTGTCATCCAGATAAAAAGGAGCATTGTTCTCCCCAGCCGCATAAAGCGGGGTTTCAAATAAGGGGGCTAATTTTTCTTTTGAGTAGACAGCAGAGAGATTCTTTTTTGGAGAATATAGGAATACCGAGTTTTTTGGTTTGCTGCTGGCAGAATCAAAGGAAAAACCGCCATAGATTATGTCTACACCCACTTTTTTTAGGTAAGTAGAGAATGCTGGATCGTAAGATGTCTTGACTGCTCCTTCAGGCCAGACTACCAAGTCCGGTTTGTAGGTAGTTATAGCTTTTTGGGTAAGAGAAGTGTAATCGCTTAAATATTCTTCTTTTATCAGCTGGTTTTGCTGTGCCAAGGCCCCAAACATCCAGCTGTGGTTTGGCTGGATAAGTGCTACACGATAGCTGGCTTGATCCATTGGCAGCGTGTTATTAATTCGATGCCAGCCATATCCAAGGATTACAGAAAAAAAGATTACCGCAATGACCGAATATTTGATTTTGTTGTTTTTATGCAAGAAAAAAGCATCAAACAACGCAGTATTGGCAAGGATGATTAGAAAACTTAAGCCATAGATCCCGGTAATGGAACACATTTGTATAAGATAAATGTGGCTAAATTGGGTTATGGCAATTGCAAGAGGATAGTTGATCAGTTTTTCCAGGAGGAAGATTTCACCGAGCGTCCAGATTGAAGCTTGAACCAGGGGTTTGCCGGGCAACAGGGAAACCATAAAAAAGATGCTTCCATAAGCCAAAGGAATCGCAAGCAAAAGAAAAAGTGTCCCCCAGATGTTGCCCGGTAGATATAAAGATGTATGCAGGTTAAGGGGGTTAATGCCGAATAAGGTCATTAAGAATATTTGGGAAAATCCCCAGCTGATAAGAAATTTAAGCCAAGGACTTTTAATTCGGCTCATTAGGAGCAAAAAAGGAGCAAGGCTTACCCACGCCAAGATTGGGATGCTGCCTAAAGGTGAGGGAAAAGAAAAATAAAGCAAGATTAAACTGGCACAAAATAAAGCCAAGTTAAGGATTATTTTTAAGAAAAAACTATTAAGCATAGTAATCCCCCCATTACAGTGATTTGAATAATCCTTAAAAGAGAAGGATGGTTTTGGTATAGATTTTTAATGAAAGATGACTTGATCCCGATTAAAGTGGATAAAACAATTACTCCCATTGGAAGGATAAAAAATAGGTTGTAAACCAGCAGGTTTATCCAAAAGCCAAGAGAGGGGAGTCCTTTGGTAGAAACAAGGAGAAAAACCAGGTAAGGAAGGTAGATCTGTCCGCTGCAGGGAAATTCAAACAAGGTGACCAAAACACCGATTGGGATTGCTGCCCAGATGATCTGTTTTACATGCAGCCTCTGGCGGATAAAAGCATGAATTTTTTGGACAAAGGGTTTGGGTAAGCAAGTTTGGGTTTTTAGCCCCAGAACCAGGTCTCCAATAGAAAGGCTGATTAGGATGGCCAATATTATTACCGCAGATAATTTTATAAAGCTGCTTATGGCCAAGGTTTCTCCTGCAAATTCTTTTGAAATTAAAGAGATTAACCAGAAAACTGCTGCGCCAAAGAAGGTGTTGGTGAAAAATACTGATAATAAATAGATGGCGCCAAATATGAGGATCTCTCTTTTTTCTTTCTTTATAAATACTAGAAAAGATAATAGGAATATATAAATAGAAAATACGCAGGGGTTTAGTCCGTCTGCCAGTCCCAGGAGCATAGCCGGGAGATTGGAATAAGCTTCTGCTCCTGGGTGGCATTTGGGTATCCAGAAATTAAACGCGGTTTCTATGGGAAACATAAAATCACCTCTATTGGCTTAATGAGCAATTTGCTTGCCACGAACTCGCCCTCATCCCTATCCCTTCTCCCTCTCTTATTAAGAGAGGGAGAAGGGAATAAAATGGTTGAGGGTGAGTTATAAGGTGTAGCATTTTTCGTCGATGCGCCGAAGAATCCGACACTTTTCAATGCGGTTTTTTCTGCTATAATCTTCAAGTTATGCCAGCAGATTTACATATTCATACTACTTACTCGGACGGGACCTATCTTCCGGTAGAGATCATCAAAAAAGCCAAAGAAGTTGAGCTTTCTGCAGTAGCCATCACGGACCACGATGAAGTAGCGGGAATAGAGGAGGCACAGGCCGAAGGGCTAAAAGAGGGGATCAAAGTGGTTCCAGGGGTAGAGCTTACTACTGAGCTACCAAATACAGAAGTACACATCTTGGGTTATTTTCTTGATTATAAATCTGAAAAGCTGAATAAAATGCTTGATAAGATTAGGGCATCAAGGACAGAGAGAGTGTTTAGGATCTGCAAAAAACTAAACGAGGTCGGGGTAAAAATAGATCCTGAAGAGGTTTTTAAGCTGGCGGGGAAGGGAGCTGTAGGTAGGCCGCATGTGGCCAGGGTCCTGATTGCAAAAGGGATTGTTTCCACAACTAAAGAAGCATTTGTTAAATATCTGGTTCCCGGTACGCCTGGGTATGAAAAGCATTACAAGCTCTCTCCTGAAGAAGCAATTGGCTTGATCGGTGAAGTAGGTGGGGTGCCGGTTTTTGCCCATCCTGCAGTCTCACACTGCGACGAGCTGATCCCGCAATTCATGTCTTACGGGTTAAAAGGTCTGGAAGTGTATTATCCTACCCACAACCAGCAAACCGAAAACCGCTATCTGGCTTTGGCTGAAAAGTACAAATTATTGATTACCGGAGGTACGGATTTTCACGGTGGAGGAGGATTTAACGAAATGGTGTTAGGGACAAAATTCATATCAGACAAACAACTTGCGCTTTTGGAGGCTGAAAAAAATGGATGATAGGCTTCTTCCTACCAGAGCGGAGATTGATTTAAAAGCAATTGCCCACAATATCCAAGAAATCAAAAAAAAGATACCTGCTTCTACCCGGATTATGGCAGTGGTAAAAGCAGATGCTTATGGCCATGGTGCAGTAGCGGTTTCTGAAACTGCACTTGCAAATGGAGTAGCATATTTGGGCGTGGCTTCTCTTAAAGAAGCAGCGGAACTACGCAGCAACGGGATTACTGCTCCGATTATTTTGTTAAGCGAAACCTTGCCGGATTTTGCCCCGGATGTATTGGCTTTAAACTTAACCCAAAGCGTGTATTCCCTGCGCCTTGCAGAAGCGCTTTCAGAAGCAGCGCAAAAAGCGGGTAAAAAAGCAAAAGTGCATATTAAAGTGGATACGGGTATGGGCCGCATCGGTGTTTATCCTTCTGAAGCAATGGCTTTAATTGAAGCTGTTTCCAGGTTAAAAAATATTGAGATCGAGGGGGTTTTTACTCACTTTGCCAAGGCAGATGATCTGCAGGATAATTTTACGGATGAACAATTGGGAAAATTTAAGGAAATTCTGGAAGCCCTGGACAAAAAAGGGATCAAAATTCCTATTAAGCATGTAGCAAACAGTGCTGGGACCTTGTTTCACAATAGTGCTTTTTTTGATATGGTGAGGATTGGAATAGCTTTATATGGACTTTCTCCAAACCTTGTCCCTGCCCTTGCTTTTAAGAGTAAAGTGATGTATCTTAAAAAAGTTCCGGCCGGGACCCCACTTTCGTACGGCGGGACATACGTGACTTCTCGGGCAACCCAGATTGCAACTTTGCCAGTTGGCTACGCAGACGGTTTTAGCCGCGCCTTTAGCAACCGGGGCCACGTTTTGATCCGCGGAAAACGTTTTCCGGTAGTAGGTTCTGTTTGCATGGATTTTACTCTGGTGGATGTGGGAGACGAAGCAGTGGCAGTAGGGGACGACGCGGTCCTGATTGGAAAACAAGGAAGCCAAGAGATTACGGTAGACGAACTAGCCAAAATGCTGGGGACCATCAATTACGAAATTGTTTGCAGTATTGGCAAACGCGTACCAAGGATTTATAAATAATGAGTTATATCTCGCTTTATCGTAAATGGCGGTCGCAAAACTTTGATGAGATCATCGGACAAGAAGCAGTAGTCACCACTTTAAAAAATGCGATTAAGTTTGACCGCCTTGCACACGCCTATCTTTTCTCCGGTCCCAGAGGGACAGGCAAAACTTCTGTAGCCAGGATTCTTGCAAAAGCACTCAACTGTCAAGAAGGACCAACCCAAAACCCTTGCGGCAAATGTCACCTGTGCACCAAGATTAGAGACGGACACTGTGTAGATGTTATAGAAA
>JAPLLA010000055.1:34774-36101 GCA_026387795.1 Candidatus Saganbacteria bacterium
CGAGATCCGAGATTTAAGAGAGAGGGTCCGTTTTACTCCCATAGAAGGGAAGTATAAGGTATACATTATAGATGAAGTGCACATGCTCACTTCCGAAGCTTTTAATGCTCTGCTTAAGACCTTGGAAGAGCCTCCCAAACATGTGGTTTTTGTTTTAGCTACGACAGATCCTCAAAGGGTGCCGGTAACGATCTGGTCCCGCTGCCAGAGGCTCGATTTTAGAAAGATTTCTCTTGTAAAGATTATGGAGCAGCTTAAGGCGATCGCAAAATCGGAAAAAATAGAGATAGAAGAACGCGCTCTTTTTATGGTTGGCAGGTCTGCATCGGGTTCCATGCGCGATGCCATTTCCCTTTTAGACCAATTGATCTCTTTTGCAGGCAATAAAATTAAGATAGAAGATGTAGTTACGGTTTTGGGCGGGGCAGAAGAAGGGGTTTTGTTTGGTTTTGGCGATGCGCTTGCAAAAGGGGAGACCAAAATAGTAATGGAGCTTTTGGAGAAAAACGTAGAAGAAGGAAAATCTGTGCTGCAAATTACCAAAGATCTGATTGTACATTTCAGATATCTTCTTTTTGCAAAACTGGGGATACAGGAACTGATCGATTTAAGCACGGAACAGCAAAAGGAGATTTTGGGGCAAGCAGAAAGTTATTCCGAAGCAAATCTAAAGAGAATTGTCAGGATTTTTTCCCGTGCGCAGCTGGATATGAAATGGCAGCCCCAAGCCAGGATTGTTCTTGAAACAGCTTTGCTCGAAATCATGGTGGAAGCTAAAAATGAAAAGGGCGAGGAGAAGGCAGACAAGGCAGATAAGGTGGAAGAAAAAAGACCGGTAGCGATAGTTGCAAAAAAAGAAGAAGAACTGTCTAAACCGATTGAAACGCCGATGGTTGCTTCTTCTGGAAATGGTTTTATGGAAAAACTGACTCGCAATTGGGAACAAGTATTGGAAAAAGTGAAAGGCAAAACCCTATTTGGTTACGTTTCTCTTCACGAAGGCCGTCCAGTGGGGATGAACGAAAAAGGGAGACTGATGATCGAGTTTAAAAAAGGATTTTCTTTTCATAAACAGAGACTGGAAGACAAACTGAATAAAGATGCCGTAGAAGAAGCAATCGCTGAAATTACCGGGCAAAAAGTGCTTATTGAAGGGATGGTTGCAGACCGGGTAGACGACAGCGATCCGGTTTCAAAGGTGAGGGAGGGTGAAGGCTTTTCTTTGGAAAAAGTAAAAGAGATGTTTGGGGGAAAGATACTTTAGTGGGAGCTGGAAACCGGAGGCTGAATGCCTCGGTTTCCAAAAGGGACGGTTTAGATGAAAAGG
>JAPLLA010000055.1:36109-37978 GCA_026387795.1 Candidatus Saganbacteria bacterium
CGCAGGTTTCCTTTGCAAAGGAGGAAAGCAATGATATTTGGCAATTTGGGTAACATGGGTGAATTAATGAAGCAGGCAAAAAAGATGCAGGAGGATTTGAAAAAGGTTAAAGCAGAATTAGCGACAGAGCTTTTTAGCGTAGAAAAAAATGGGGTGAGGGTTGAAGTCAGTGGGGATATGGAAGTAAAAGAGGTGAAAATAGATCCCAGCGCAAAACAGCCTGACAAGATTGGAAGATTAGATGGGGTGGTCAAAGAGGTGACCAATGAAGCCATGAAAAAATCCAAGGATTATGCAACCCATAAACTCAAGGGCTTAACCGGAGGATTGAATATCCCGGGATTATTCTAATATGCCAAATGCTTATGCGGATTCGTTCCAAAAATTAATCGATGAACTCAAAAAAATGCCCGGGGTTGGACCCAAGTCTGCCCAGCGCCTCGCTTTTTATATTTTGAGCCTTCCCAATGCAGAGGTTCAAAGCCTAATCAAGAGCCTAATTGAAGTAAAAGAGAAAATGAAGTATTGCGGGAGCTGCTACAACCTGACTGATGTTGATCCTTGTAAGATATGTTCGGACAGTAGCCGCGACCCGCATGCGCTTTGTGTTGTAGCTGATCCTAAAGATTTGATTGCAGTAGAGCGTTCCGGTTCTTTTAAGGGCCTTTACCATGTGCTTGGAGGGTTAATTTCCCCTTTGGATGGAATGGGACCAGAGAGTTTGCGGATTAAAGAGCTCTTGGGTAGGCTCCGAAATGGTGTTAAGGAAGTTATTTTGGCTACCAATCCTACTACAGAAGGGGAAGCAACCAGCATGTATCTTAGCAATCTCATCAAGCCGCTGGGTGTTAAGATTACGCGTATTGCTTACGGCCTTCCGGTTGGAGCGGATATGGACTATGCTGATGAAGTGACCCTGACTAAATCTTTTGAGGGAAGGAGAGAAGTATGATCACTTGGATTTGGACTACTTTTAAGTCCGTGATTTTAACGCCCGAAGCGTTTTTTAAGCAGCTGGGAGAGGAGGATTGGAAGGGAGTGCCGCTTACTTTTTTGATTTGGGTTTCTTGGATAGTTGCTTTTGGTGCAACTTTGATGGCTTTTGTGAATAAATATTGGCCGGTAGGCATAACCTTGGTACAGGAAATAAACTTTTTGCAGATATTGTTGGTTCTTCCTGTAATTTTGGCGGTCATTTTTGTCTTTTTTGGGATGACTTTTGTAATTTTGGGAGGATTTTTTGTAACTGTTTTTTACTTTTTACTTTTATTTGTGGCCTTCTTTTTCCAATACATAACCCAAAAACCGTGGCAAAAACTTTTTCCCGGGGTAATGTATTCCGGATCGGTTTTGTTGTTTAGTTTGGTAATATTTCTATTTGCTATTTTAGTGGGGATGACCCATTTGCCTACAGTCCTCTTCCAAATTGTATTTAATATTGTATATATTGCATCCTGCTTTTACTTTTGGAAGGTATGGGCAGCTGTGCTTTGTGAAAAAGGGGGGTTGGAGCTTAAAAGGGGTAAATTAATGGCCTTTTGGACAGTCCTTCCTTTTCTTTTGGTTGGGATTATAGTTGGGACTAAGCTTTTTGATAAGATCAGCAGCATGTTAATTTAGGTCTGTTTTTAGCATAAAGGGGCTTTTTTTTGCACCAGGATTTGATATAATCATAACAGTGTATTGGGGGTGAAATTGATGAACAAGAAACAGTTATCAGGTAAAGTGGCGTCAAAGGTCAGGTTCAAAAAAGCAGCAGTAGAGCGGATTATCGATGCTACGTTAGATGAGATAACAGCAGCGCTTGAACGTGGAGACAAAGTCCGGTTAGTGGGTTTTGGAAATTTTGTGGTTAGGACAAGGGCTGGC
>JAPLLA010000034.1 GCA_026387795.1 Candidatus Saganbacteria bacterium
AGAAAATCCTTGGTTTTCTTATAACATTTCAATCTATTTTCTTCTCTCATTGCTTCAGATTTACTATTGAAGCTCTTGAAAAAGACTAACTCTAAAGGCCTGCGGTTTTTAGTAGATTTTACACTACCCCTAGTATGCGCAGCCATCCTTTCAATGAGATCAGATGTTTGCCCAATGTAAAACCTGCCATCTTTTTCACTTTTTAAGATATACAAATACCCTTTATCTTCCATTTTTATCAAACCCCGATCGCCCCGGTGAAACCGGGGTGTCCTAACCGTTAGACGATGGGGCCATCCTTCGCTTTCACTTCGTTCAAGCTTCGGCTGGCAAGCCACACTCACTTCGTTCGTAATGACCAATGATAAATTTTCAATTCTTAATTATACCAGAAACTATTCTTCTTTGGGCCACTTGGTAATGTCTGACCCAAATTTTTGTTTTTTATCCAAAAGCTTCTTTTTCAAAGAACCTACGTTATTGGCTAACCCGCTAATGGTAGCCTGAAACTCATCAATTTGTTTCAGTAATCCCTCGAGCGTAACCGAATCCTTTTTCTCTTCTGCCATTTTTATCACTCCTTTTCTTAGACTGGGCGATGCTGGGATCTCCGCCTACGTTCTGATTTTATCAGAACTTCGGCGGACAAGGAACCAGCGACATTCCCATGCTTGTCTGGCAAACTATGGGCGCCGTAGGGATCGAACCTACGACCTCTTCCGTGTGAAGGAAGCATTCTACCACTGAACTAGGCGCCCACCTATCACTGCTTGCCCGCCGAAGCTCCGAGTTTATCGAGGAGCGTAGGCGGGAGCCAATCGCCCCTTCAATCAACTGACAACTAATTATTAGATAATTCTTCCTTCAGTTGTAAGTTGTTTGTTGTCAGTTGTTAGTTAAACATGGGCAGTGCTGGTATCGAACCAGCGACCTCCTCGGTGTAAGCGAGGCATTCTACCGCTGAACTAACTGCCCATATTTGGAAAACCCAGTTATCTTATCATGGGGAAAGAGAACCCGCAAGACAGGGAAAACTTAAGCTAAATTCTTAATAATTCTGGGCAGCATCGATGATGAATAAGCCAAAAATCGGCCCTATCGCCTCGTTTGCGGCAGTATTTGGATGGGAATCATCATCACCGACATGGTACCTTTCATAATCATACTTAAGCGCATTTGCCACATCGCCTCCAGGTATAGTGGAGGAAGCTGCCAAATAACCAAAAAGGTCAAAACAGACCACGTTGGGATGCCCGCTCACATAGGTGGTTTTTAGCCAATTTGCAAAACTCCTAGCCCGAGCACGATTATTGACTTCATCAGTAAGGGCTACTAAGCGATGCAATGGAGGTATTCCCATTACTATAAACAGTTTTTCCGGGTGTGCATCAAAAAATGTGCGCATGGAAGTAAAATGGTCTTTAACGGCCTGCAGTGTGGCATTGTCCGGCATATCAGCATTTGGGAAACATGATTTTATAATAATTACTTCATGGCTCATGATTAAATTCCGCGTGTAAATAGCAGCAGGATCAGAAGAAGTAAAGATATAATCTAAGCCATCTGGATTAGTATTGTCCCCAGGAATATCGTAATTTGTTAAAGTCGGGTTTCCGTTGTAATCCGTTAATCCATCAGAATTATATCCATGATCCCAAAATTTATAAGAAGTTCCGTGAACAGTATTATAGTTTGAAATCACCGGGGTCCTTACTCCTCCTTCAGCAATTAAATTTGCTCCCACAGAATGGTGCAGCATAAACATATTCGTCAAATTATGGCTGGTACCTGCCAAGGTATATCGCCAAAGCACACTATTTTCCGCAAGCGCCCTTCCCTGAACAGAACGAAAACCTTCGAGCGAAGCCAATAAGCTTACAATCTTACCTGCACCTGCATCCCAACTGGTAATACCGGTAATTCTTAAGGTTTTATTCCCGTTAGACCAACTAAAAGCAAGTGTACCGATATAGTCTCCGGCAGTATGAGTATCTGCTCTTTTTGCAAAAGCAGTCGCAACCGTAGTTTGCATCGCTATAGAAAAAGTTAATTCCAGCGTGGCACTTTGTGAGATCCCGGTTGCATCCAGCGTAGGAGTTCTGGAAACAATGGTTGGAGTTTCAACTGTTCCTCCCCCGCCCCCACCAGCCGAACCACAACCAATGACAAGAATCACATAAAAAAACAAAAGAAATAAGACAAAAATAGGGAGAAGCTTTTTCATAAAAACCCCCTTATCTTTGTTATAAGTCTATCACGCCTTGACACTCTCTATCAAGCTAGGCTAAACTTTGAACACTTCTTAATGATCTTTCCTCCATTTGACATTGGTCATTGGACATTGGTCATTACGCGAAGCGTCGGGCCCATAGCTCAATGGCGGAGCAATCGACTCATAATCGACAGGTTGTAGGTTCGAGCCCTACTGGGCCCAATTTAATAACTAGTTTATTCTAAAAAATATGATAAAATTAAAGCACAATAAAAAGGAGGGGAAAAACATGAAATATAATGGGCGTATATTCCTGCTTATTGTAGCAACCATATTCCTGTTTGGATCGCTGGCTAGCGCTACTATTTATGATTCACTCAAAATAAACATTGACGGTAAAATTGTGTCAGGCGCAGAATTACAAGTTTTTCAATGTGTATACAACAGCAGCCCCATGGGTGGGTATTGGTTTGAAGTTCAACCCGGGCAAAAAATTAAAAAGGCTTATATTAACAATGTTAAAAATGGAAAAGCAGGTACCCAAGCAGCAGTATTAAACGCTAGTTGCTCTGGAGTGATTTTTCTTGTTTTTGATGGTCAAAATACGGCTATCAACATTACTGTTGATAAAACAACCGCCGTTCACCCAGAACCTGTTCATAATCCGTCAGAAAAGATTTTATCAAAAAAACTAACCGGGCTTCCTTATTCTATCGTCATTAATTATGCCCCCTCTTTAAAGTCAGAAAAAACATTGAAAGACAATCCCTACCAAAGCACTTTAAAGAAATCCGTCAAAGAACCAGAGAGAATCGTTTCACCAGACATTTTAAATAAGTAAATAGAGCAGATGGTTTTGGAACAATTGTTTCCCATAGAGCCACAGCTATTATGAGGATCTGGCTGCTGCTAAAAGCGCTGGGAAAGTTATAATTCCCATTATGCCCTCCAATAAAGCCAAAAACTTTTATATCGGCAAAGAACCGGGCGGGCGCCTTAACTGCGCGCAGTCCATAATTGGAGCGTTTAAGGATCATTTTAATCTCAAGTACGAAGAGCTCCGCAAATATCAATCTTACGGAGGAGGAAATGCTCCAGGAGGAGAATGCGGGGCTTACGCAGCAGCAAAAGATTTATTAGCAAAAACTCATCCAGAAAAACTGCCTGATTTTGAAGCCTTTTTTAAAGACGTTGCTGGATCACTTACATGCAAAGAGATCAGAAGCATCAAAAAATTGTCCTGTATTGGATGTTTGGATAAGGCAGAAGAATATCTCAACCAGACCTTTAACTAGGGCCGCCTAAAAACATCGTACCCTGCTATCTCTTCCGGAAAAGGTAATTCAAGTGGAACCATATTACTTAAAATCTGCCGGTTAGCATCATGCATGACATGGGATACCCCAATCCAATTTTGTGCGCGAATCTCTCCCATGATAATTACTGCTCCTGACTTTAACTGTAAAAGCTTCTCTCTAAATCTGCTGGCAAGTGGGGAATGGAAAGACATGCTTGGAACATTTTCCATAAACCCCTGACTTTGTCCGGGAAAACGCAAATATGCATAAACCACATCGTAAGTAGAAAGATCATGGTCAAAAAAATCTTTTTGAAACAACTGAATATTTGCTCCAGGCGGCAAATTACCTAAAGCAATTTCATGACGTAAAGGATGGTTTTCTACCCCATGTAAACTGCCAAAAACATCATGGATACCGGCTATTTTCAGGGTTTTAGCCAAACCAGAACCAACCTCTAATAAATTTAACGGATTTTGAGGGGGCCATCCTAATTGCTGGCGCAAAAACTCAAAAAGCATAAAAACCTCAGAAAATCCCATTTCCCCATAATCATCTAGAACATTTTCCGGATACGGCAAAGAAGCAACGGCAACATTGTATGCATGGGTTGTTGCTTTGCAATTCTCAATTAATCCTGGTACTGCCAATAATCTAGGATACACCTCATCTGGAATCCGCCGTTCTTCTGCCAACAAAGATGGATCAACTTCATCAACCCCAAAAAACTTGCGCGTGCTGTAATGGTAAAAAACCAGGACCGAAGCTTTTTCCCCGACAATTTTGACAATTTGGTGTCTTCTCATTGGGCTTAGCCGCGCAAATATAAGTAAAGCTGGATCAGCAGAAAGCGCTTTGGATGCTTGGGCAGTACAGTGCTCTAGCGCCCACTTTGCTTCCTTGATACATTCCAGGTAAGACATGGTTTGAACCAAAGCCTTGAATTCGGCACTCAATAATGGATTCTCACTCGGTTCGGGCCATGTGGGTTTTGCATGCAGTACCGGAGTATATGGAGAAACTACTCTTTGCAAAACAGTGCGGTCAACAATCTTTTCCCTTACTTCAGCATTACTTTCTATAACCGCACCTTCGCCAACATAAATAAAATTGCCCAGATAGACCCTGACATTATCTCCAAAACTAACTTTATCCATAATTCTTAAATGGGAAAGCGATTGGTATTTTGGTGTACAAACTTCAAAATCAGAACCGATTTTTACGTTTTTACCGATTTCAACTGAATAAGCATGGATCCTGGCCCTGGGCCCAATTTCACTCTCATCATCAATTGCTACCCTTTCTAAGATCGAATCATCACCGATGCTCACCCTTTTCCCTATATTTTTCCAATTATAACCATTAATGTTAACACTGCAGTTTTTACCAATCTTAGTCCCTTCTCCAATTTTTAAAGCGTGGTCAAAACCAATCGTTGTATTCTCTCCAATTGTCACTCCCCTCCCAATCTCAACCCTTTTTCCCCACCCCTTATCTTTTACAGAAGGAAGCGCTAAGCGGATCTCCGAAGAAACAGTAAAAGCTTCGTTGAAATGAAATTCCTTAAGATCATCAAAATTTAAATTCTCAGGCGGATTGAAAGCCCCTAATTCCACAGGGCTTAGAGTTAAAGTACCGTCACTGCCAAGTACCGGTATTTTTACCTTAGAATCAAGTATAATTTTTTTGACAGGGAGAGGCTTTACTTCTCCATGTGATAAACCCAAAATCGGGGTAACATTGCCAATTCGAGTAGCGCTTGCCATATCCATTGCCATAGTAATCATTTATCGGGCAAGCAGAGAAAGAATTTCACTTGTCTGACAAAAATAGCGCTTTAACCAAACACTCGTCATATTCCCCTTCAGGAGTAGAATAATAAGTAATTCCCCCTCCGATTCCCATCTCCGCCTCCGCTTTACGCAAAAGTATGGTACGGATCGGAACATTGAAGAATGCTTCTCTTGTAGGAGAGATAAAACCAATTGCTCCTGTATAAATTCTCCTCTCCTCTTCCTCCAAGTCACGGATAATCTGCATGGCACGGATCTTGGGGGTGCCGGTTACAGAACCAGATGGAAAAACAGCAGCAAAGAGTTCATACAGCAAAACCTTTTCTCTTAAGTCTCCCCTTACAGTAGATGTCATCTGATATACGGTCCGATACTTTGCCACCTCATATATTTTAGTAGTTTTAACTGTCCCGGTATGGCAAATCCTGCCCAGATCATTGCGTAAAAGGTCGCAAATCATAATATTCTCTGCCCTATTCTTTGGATCATGATGGAGCCAATGTTTGCCCGTCAAATTATTCCAAAGCGAACCGTCCCGGAAAAGCGTACCTTTCATAGGCTTAACAGTTATTGTTCTTCCATTGCTTTTAAGAAACATTTCAGGAGAAAGTGACATTATTTGGAATTCTCCACAGTCAAGATAAGCAGGGTAAGGAACGGGTTGATAATCTAAGAGTTCTTGATAAAGCTGTTTTGGATCATCTGCATAACGGAACTTAGACTTAACACAAAAAGTGATCTGATAGGTTTCTCCCTGCGCAATTAGGCTGCGGATCGCTTTAATTTTTTCTTTATACCTTGGATAATCAAGGTTAAAAACCTGTTCTATTCCCTTCCTCCTCTTTTGTCTAGCAATAATAGGAGGACGATAAGAGACAGATGAGACTTTTGATGGATGATAGATGCCAAAGTTCAAAAGAGGAAAATCAAAGTGGTCTTTTTGAAAGAGTTTTTTCTCAAAAGCATAGCCTGCTTCATAGGAAAAGAAGCCCGCTAAAAAACACCCCTTTTTTAAGGCTGCTTCCATTTCAGTAAAGCAGGCAGGGACTTCGGATAAGGAGTTGGTGCGGATTATACTTTCCGGATTGGTAAAGCTTCGAGACTTATTTTCAAAATCAATCTGGCAAAACAGAATAAAAAACCACCCTCTTTCGCCTGGGTGGTCACTTAAGACCTTACATGACTTAGTGGATTTATTATATCCTAATTTGCCGTTAAACGGTATAATAAACCTTATGAAACATTATAAGTTTGTGGTCTTTGTCCCAAAATCTCACGCTGAAAAAGTGCGTGCCGCAATGTGCAAGGCAGGCGCAGGCAAGATCGGCAATTACGACAACTGCACGTTCATGAGTGAAGGAATCGGCACTTATCGCCCCTTAAAAGGAGCTAAACCGTTCAAAGGGGAAAAAGGTAAAATCGAAAGAGCAAAAGAGGTTCGGATCGAAACGCTTGTACCAAAAAATAAGCTAAAACAAGTAGTTGCTGCTATGAAGAAAGTTCACCCCTATGAAGAACCCGCCTATGATGTTTATGAATTAAAACTCTAAATCCGAAATCCTAAACTCTAAACAAACTCCAATAACCAAAACTCAAATTTCTAAAAATTATTTAATATTTTGAACACTAGAATTTTGATATTGTCCCGCTCCTTATTATTAAAAATATAATGGGTGCGGGATCCCGCAAAGCGGGGTTTAGGATTTAGATATTAGTGCTTAGGATTTTTCTAGGAAACCTTAGCTCCATTTTGAATGTACTTTTCTAGCGTTAAAACCGAAAGTCTTTTAGCACCGTCTGCACCCATGGCAGAAGCAGCCAGAAGCATTCCGTGGCTTAAAACCCCTTTAATTTCACGCGGTTCCAGGTTTGCAATTACAATAATCTTCATCCCTAAAAGTTCTTCTTTGGTATAGTGTTCTTTAATCCCTGCAATAACCACCCTTTTTTCCCCGCAATCAACGGTCAGCTTATAAAGCTTATCGGCACCGGGAAGATCTTCAACCTCTAAAATTTCCGCTACCTTTAGCTCTAATTTCTGAAACTCATCATAATTAATATTACCCATTTTCTACCTCCTGCATTTTGGCAATCGTTTGTTCTTTGGAAAGCCCACGTCTAGCAGAATCCAGTAAAGCCCGGTACAGCTTTTTAGACTTTAGGTCTTCCCCTTTTGTATTTGATTCAAGCTGGCCCTCAAAGAGCGCCCTGGCTTCCGGTGCCAAAAATTTATAGGTCACCAAAAACTTTTCTATATCGTGGTTTAATTTATCTGAAAATATTTCTGCCATAATAAAACTTTAACAATATATCACAACTCAAACCATTTGACCAGAAAGAGCTGGGCGTGTATAATTTTCCCCACTATGGCAAAAACCTTTCCTTTTAATGGCGTATTTTATAACAAGAAAAAAATAAAGAATTTGAACAAGCTCATGTCTCAACCCTATGACGTGATCTCTCCCCGCGAACAAGAAGAGCTCTATACTGACCACGATTACAATGTAATCCGCTTAATTTTGGGTAAAGAGTTTGCTGGTGATACGGAATTCAACAACAAATACGTACGTGCCGCAACCTATTTTGAAGGGTTACTCCGGCACGAAATCCTGCTTCAGGACAAAAAACCAGCATATTACGTTTATGAGCAAACCTTTAAGATTAAAAACCAAAAGTTCAAACGCCTTGGATTCATTGGGCTCTTGCGGTTGGAAGAATTAAGCAAAAGCAAGGTTTATCCGCACGAATCTACTTTTGCCGGACCCAAATCCGACCGGCTCCAACTGATGCTGCAAACCAATGCTCAATTTGAATCGATCTTTGGAATGTACTTGGATAAAAAAGACAAACTCACCAAATTCCTTAAGAAATTCGCAAAAAACAAGCCGTTTTTAGAAGCAAAAGATAAAGCCGGGACCATTCACCGCATTTGGAAAATAGACAGAAAAGCTGCTTGCGACAAGGTTGCCAAAGAAATGAAAGACAAATGGGTCTTTATTGCAGACGGCCACCACCGCTACGAAGCTACCATGCGCTACAGAGACGCCATGAAAGACAAAACCCAGCGTTTTAGCGAAGACGAATCCTACAACCACATCATGATGTACTTTACCAATGCCTACAATAAAGGATTGGTAGTGCTTCCAATCCACAGAATGATCAAAGGGATCGACAATTTTGATCCCCTGCTCTTTTCATTCCAAATCCACGAATATTTTGACATAAAACCTTTTGACTTCACCAAAAGGACCAAAGACAAGGTCACCAAAAAATTCTTCAAAGAGCTGGCCAAGGAAGGGAAAAGCCGACCTGCCCTAGGGATGTACCTTGGTGAGATGAAATTTTACATTCTCACCTTAAAAGACCCCAAGATCATGGACGATTTGGTTGATTCCAATAAACCCAAAATATGGCGCTATTTGGAACCCACCGTAGTACAAACCATTATCATGGATAAAATACTTAAGCTCAAAAAAGATGATCCCGCACTCAACCAAAGGATCAAATACAGCCATGACGAAGAAGAAGTATTGGCTGCAATTGAAAATGGGGATTACCAAGTAGGCTTTTTCCTAAACCCCACCAAAATCGACGATATTATCACCATTGCCAGTAAGTATGAGAAGATGCCGCAGAAATCCACTTTCTTTTATCCCAAGCTGCTTTCAGGACTCGTAATGAATAAGATTGATTTAGGGGAAAGGATCGCTTAATCTCTTTTAAAAATAGAAATCTTTCCAAACTCTCCATCATAACCAGGCTCTATTTTAACTTTGCCCTCACGCATTCTTTTAATGCCATCCGCAACCTTATCATTGGATGCCTTGGCAATTTTATCGAGCGGAGCATCAAGTAAGATATAAAATTCATTTCCGGCTTCCGTAACCAATTTATCGTATAGCTTTTGAACAACCTTAGCAGCAGGCCGTTTTTCTTCCGCTTCTGCAACAACCTCCACCAATGGGACTAAACTCTTAAAAGGCACAGATCCTTCGGGCTTGAACCCCTCCGCCCTGTCCGCCAAGTCTTCTACCCTATGCACAACCCCTACTGTTACCTCTTTTTTGCAAACCGGACAGATAAGGTTATTCTTCTTGGCCTCTTTGGGGTGCCAGGATATCTTACAGTTACGATGCCCGTCGTAATGATATTTCCCTTCTTCAGGAAAAAACTCCAAGGTGTATAGGAAAGAACCTTTAACATTTTTATCTTTACTTAAAAGGCTAATGACATTCGCATAGGAAAGCTCTGAAAGCTCTAGAACGTTTGCCTCCCTCCCTATTTTAGAGGGGGAATGTGCATCGGAATTCGAAATTAAAGTGATATTATCCAATGCGGAAAGCCTCCAGTTCATGGCTGGGTCCGAAGAAAGGCCTGTTTCGATTGCTTTAATGTATTTGGTATATGGCCCAAAGCATTCTTCCAAAGAATCAAACCCGGATTTTGATCCAAACACAGAAAACCAAGGAGTCCAAGCATGTGCAGGAACAATAAAACACTCCTTAGAAATCGAAAATACCATCTCAACCAGATCCTGCACAGCAATGCCTATAATCGGCCTGCCATCGTAAGTGATATTTGCCACTGCGCCCAGTTTTTTATTGATCTTTTCTACAACCTCAAGCGAAGGTGCAAAAATAATGAGATGGATTTTGCGGACCCTGCCATCTTGTTTATATATACAGGAGATTTCTGTGGTTAACAAAAAGCGAGGATGATCATCCTCGCTTTTTGTTGGTATACGATATATCCCCTCCCCATCCTCCTCCAGTTTCGATTGAAGCTCGGAAAACCAAACCGGATGGGTAAAGTCGCCTGTTCCGATCAAATCCACACCCTTGATCTTTCCCCACGTTACCAAACTTTCTAAATCCATATTGCGGGCAGTAGCAATGCTGTATTTGGAATGGATGTGGAAGTCGCAGATGTATTTCATCATTTCTTTTAGATTTTATCTTCCATAATCTGCTGGCGGAGTTCTTCGGTCAGCTTAATTAAAAACCGGATATTGTGGATGCTAAGGAGCCGCAGAGCCAGTATCTCTCTGGCCCAAAAAAGATGACGGATGTAAGCACGGCTAAAATTCTTACAAGTATAACAATCACATCCCGCATCAATCGGATTAAAGTCTTCTGCATATTTAGAGTTGCTAATGCTTTCGTACCCGCCGCGATGCATAAAATTGCCGTGGCGGGCAAGACGGGTCGGGATCACACAGTCAAACATGTCCGCCCCAAGCTTTACTGCTTTTACAATATCGTCGGAGTACCCCACCCCCAAAAGATGCCGCGGCTTATCTTCAGGCAAGATATCGGTTACAAGATCCGTAGCCTCAAGCATTTTTTCCTGCGGCTCGCCAACCGAAACCCCTCCAATACTAAAACCCGGAAAACCAAGTTCAGAAACTTCGGCAGCCGAACGTTTTCTAAGCTCAGGATAAATCCCTCCTTGGATAATGCCAAAGAGAGTGGAATTGCTACCCTCAAATTCTTTTTTCTTCTGTAGAGAACGCTCCGCCCAGCGCTTAGTTTGCGCTAATGCTTCTTCTGTCTCCTTAAATTCACATGGAAATGCAACACAAACATCAAGAGGCAAGATAATGTCCGAACCAAGCGCTTCTTGGATCTCAACTACACTTTCAGGAGTAAAAAGATGCTTGGTCCCGTCGATATGAGAAGAAAAAAGCACACCTTCTTCGGATATATTCCGCAAGGGAGCTAAGCTAAAGACCTGAAAGCCGCCGCTATCGGTTAGGATCGGTCCGCTCCAACCCATAAATTTATGCAGCCCTCCTGCTTGTTTGATCAGAGTGTGGCCTGGGCGGAGAAAAAGATGATAAGTATTGGCAAGAATGA